>QHYO01000718.1 GCA_003224135.1 Acidobacteriota bacterium
AGAAACGAACCAAACGTGAAGTGCACATCGACATTCAGGAAGTACACCGCCCTGAACTCGATGCAACGCTGGTGGCGGAATCGATTGCGTTGCAGCTTGAAAAGCGCGTTGCGTTTCGCCGTGCGATGCGCAAATCGGTTGATTCGGCGCTGCGTTTTGGCTGCAAAGGCATCAAAGTGCGCGTTGCCGGCCGTTTGAACGGCGCGGAAATCGCCCGCAAAGAGTGGTACTTGCAAGGCCGTTTGCCTCTGCAAACTCTTCGCGCGGACATCGATTTCGGCACTGCGGAAGCGCACACCACTTACGGAGTGATCGGCGTGAAGTGCTGGATTTATCAGGGCGAAAACGTTCCAAAACGCAACACGAGGACGAAGGACAAGCCCGAAGCTGTGACAGCAGACTGAAGTAAGTCAACGGGACATTAGGGAAGCGAGAATAGAACGATGTTGATGCCGAAGAAGGTAAAGTACAGAAAACAGATGCGCGGACGCCGCAAAGGTAAAGCCTGGCGCGGCGGAACGCTTTCCTTTGGTGAATACGGGCTCAAGGCTATGGAAAATGCCTGGATTACCGACCGCCAGATTGAAGCTTCCCGGGTGGCCATCACGCGCTTCATCAAACGCGGTGGCAAGCTCTGGATCAGGATTTTTCCGGACAAGCCTTTCACCAAGAAACCTGCGGAAACCCGCATGGGTAAAGGCAAAGGCGCTCCGGAAAAATGGGTCGCGGTAGTGAAGCCGGGACGTATCATGTTTGAAATGGCAGGCATTGACGAAGCGACAGCGCGTGAGGCCTTGGCCCTTGCTTCGCACAAGCTGCCGATTCCCACCAAGTTCGTTTCCCGCGCAGGAGGATTCTGAGTATGCCGCGGCGCATTGAAAAGATTCGTGAAGCGGGCGTTAACGAGCTCGAAGCGCAGCAGAAGGAACTGACCGAAACAATTTTCCGGCTGCGGTTTCAATTGTCCACGGGGCAAGCGGAAGCGCTGAAGCGGCTCCGTGAAACGAAAAAGGATTTGGCGCGCGTGAAAACACTCCTCCGTGCGCGTGAATTGAATACTGCGGCAAAGGCAGGTAAGGCGTAATGACAGCAGAAACACAAACCGCAACAGTGGCCGATCGTGGCGAGCGCACCGAACTCATCGACAAGGGCACCAGCGCGAAGATGGAAAAGACCATCGTCGTTGAAGTGATCCGACTGGTGCAGCATGCGAAGTACCGCCGTGTGATCCGCATCAGCAAAAAGTTTTATGCGCATGATGAAAAGCGTCAGGCCAAGCAGGGCGATACGGTCTCGATCTCTGCGTCGCGTCCGCTTTCCAAGCTGAAGCGCTGGCGGTTGAAGGAAGTGCTGACGCGGAACGCGTCGGCGCAGTAAGCGGAATAGGGAGATAAAGCCATGATTCAAATGCGAACCTGGCTGACGGTGGCGGACAATTCCGGCGCACGGAAGCTGATGTGCATCATGCCCATCGGCGGCGATGTCGGCTTGAAAGCCGGCTTGGGCGACATTATTACGGCGTCGGTGAAGGAAGCGACACCGGAGAGCGCAGTGAAAGCCGGAACAGTTGTGAAGTGCGTTGTCGTCAGAATGCGCAAGGAAGCGCGTCGCAAGGATGGCACCTACATCCGGTTTGACGATAATGCTGCGGTTTTGATTAATGAGGCGAATGAGCCCGTCGGTACCCGCGTGTTCGGGCCGGTGGCAAGAGAGTTGCGCGAGAAGCAGTTTACGAAAATTGTCTCGCTCGCTCCGGAAGTCTGGTAAAACGATGAGCGCACACCAAACAAAGCGGTACACAATTCTGCTTCGCAAGGGCGATCAGGTAAAAGTGATGTCAGGCCGCGATGCTGGCAAGAGCGGCAGGGTGCTGGTCGTCAATCCGCGAAAGAATACGGTTGTCGTCGAGCATGCCAACATCATTAAGCGCCATACTCGTCCGAATCCGTCGAAAAACATCAAAGGCGGAATCATCGAAAAGGAAGCTGGAATCAACGCTTCCAACGTGATGATTGTCTGCAGCAGCTGCGGCAAGCACACCCGCATCGGACACAATAAACTTTCAGATGGCAGCTGGGCGCGTGCATGCAAACGCTGCGGTACTACGCTGGACAAGTAAAGCCGAAAACAGGATCACAGGAAAAAAGAGAAGAACTGAAATGAAGAGCAGAATGCAGGAAAAATACCGGAATGAGACGACCCCCGCGCTGATGAAGCGCCTGGGGTTGAAAAACGTCATGGCCGTGCCGAAGGTTTCGAAGATTACCGTCAACATCGGCCTCGGCGAAGCCAGCCAGAACGTCAAGCTTCTTGACACCGCGGCGCAGGAACTCGGCCAAATCACCGGCCAGAAGCCGATCATCACGCGTGCCAAGAAGTCCATTGCGAACTTCAAAATTCGCAAAGGCATGCCCATCGGCTGTGCGGTCACCTTGCGTGGCGACAAGATGTACGAATTTCTCGATCGCCTTTGCAATGTCGTACTGCCGCGCGTGCGCGACTTCCGTGGTCTTCCGCCGAATGCCTTCGACGGCCGCGGCAACTACACCCTCGGTTTGAAGGACCAGTTGGTGTTTCCAGAAATTGATTACACGCGCGTGGACAAGATCAAGGGCATGAACATCACCTTGACCACCACCGCGAAGAATGACGAAGAAGGCCGCGAACTACTGCTGGGTCTCGGCTTTCCTCTACGCAAGCCCGGAGGAGCGAACTAAATGGCACGCACTGCGAAAATCGTAAAGGAACTCAAGAAGCCGAAGTTCAAAGTCCGTTTGCGCAACCGTTGCCGCTGCTGTGGCCGCGCTCGGGGGTACATTCGCAAGTTCCAGATGTGCCGTATCTGTTTCCGCGGCATGGCACTCAAGGGAGAAATCCCCGGCGTCGTGAAAGCCAGCTGGTAAGGGCCGACAGGAGAATATCAGGAGAATTATGCAGACCGATCCCATTTCCGATTTTCTGACCAGCATCCGCAACGCGGTTGCCGCCAAGCACCAGCGCGTCGACGTTCCGGCATCGCGTCTGAAGAGCGAGATTGCCCGCATCCTCAAGGAAGAGGGTTACATCTCCACATTCAAGATGGTGGACGAAAACAAAAGCCACAAAACGCTTCGCGTTTTTCTGAAGTACACGCCGGACCGCCGCAGCGTCATCTCCGGCATCAAGCGGATTTCGCGTCCTGGCGCTCGCCTTTATGTCGGTTCGCAGGACGTCAAGCCCGTCGTCGGCGGGCTGGGCATCAGCATTTTGACCACGCCGCAGGGACTGATGAGCGGACGCGCGGCGCGTAAAGCCAAAGTCGGCGGCGAACTGCTCTGCGAAGTCTGGTAACAACGCTTAATCAAAGGTTTTTGAGAGTGGAAGCATCCGAATTTACGAAGGGTTGAAACGAGAACAATGTCACGCATCGGAAACAAACCAATTCCATTGCCTTCCGGCGTAAAAATCGCCGTCGCCGCGGACAAAATCGAAGTCCAGGGTCCGAAGGGCAAAATGAGCGTTTTAGTTCCAAGAGGTGTTTCCTTCGAACAAAAGGACGGCATCTTGAACGTGAAACGCTTGGCTGAAGAGCATCGCGCGGTTCACGGTCTGGCTCGCGCGCTTGTGGCCAATGCAGTTCAAGGTGTTACGCAAGGCTTCAAGAAAGAGATGGACATCGTCGGCGTCGGCTATCGCGCGGAGCTTAAGGGTAAAATAATCAATTTTGCCCTTCGCAAGTCGCATCCCATCGAGTTTCCGGTCCCGGAAGGTATTCAAATCGCCGTGGACAAGCAGACGCACCTCGTCATCAGCGGTGCGGATAAGGGACAAGTTGGCCAGGTTGCTGCCGACATTCGTTCGCTGCGACCGCCAGATCCCTACAAGCAAAAGGGAATTCGCATCACTGGCGAACGTCTGAAGAAAAAGGCCGGCAAAGCGGGAGCCAAAGCAGGAACGTAATTTCGCCTTTGCGGCCTAGGAAATTGGTGAGAGTTTTTTTAGGAGAAGAACAGTGGCATCCGTACCAGTTCGCAGATTATCGAGAGATTTAAAGCGCCAGCGCGTTCACGATCGCGTGCGCATGAAAGTTTCGGGTACCTCCGAGCGGCCGCGTCTATGCGTCTATCGTTCGCTCGATCATATTTACGCGCAGATTATCGACGACCGCGCCGGCAAGACGCTGGTCGCCGCGAGTTCCGCGGATAAGGGCACCAAGAAAAATTTGAAGGGCGGCGGCAACGTCGCGGCAGCCAAAGTGGTCGGCAAGGAAATTGCCGAACGCGCCAAGGCTGCAGGAGTGGCGAAAGTTGTGTTCGACCGCGGCGGGTACAAGTACCACGGCCGCGTCAAGGCGCTCGCGGATGCGGCGCGGGAAGCGGGGTTACAGTTCTAAGCCTATGTCGAAGCAAACATTAAGGGACAGCCTTTCGGTGCGGCGGTTACTCGAAGTGAATCCTTCGGATTTGAAGGATGACGTTATCGCCATCAACCGCGTCACGAAAGTCGTCAAAGGCGGCAAGAACCTGAGCTTCTCCGCGCTTGTCGTTGTCGGTGATCATCGCGGCCATGCAGGATTTGGCATGGGCAAAGCGCGTGAAGTGCCGATGGCCATCAAGAAAGGCATCGAGCAGGCCAA
>QHYO01000719.1 GCA_003224135.1 Acidobacteriota bacterium
ATTATGTGAACGTGATCATCGCGGGAAAGCAGCCCGCGCTCCAGTGGCTCGATATGCAGGCCGCGATTGAGCACTGCACCGCGGGTCTTGGCATCTGGGAGTGGGCGTCCACAGACAGCGGCGTCGAGCCCGACGTCGTCATGGTCTGCGCCGGAGATGTCCCGACGCTCGAAACTCTTGCCGCGGTCGCGTTACTTCGCCAGCATTTTCGCGACATTAAAATCCGCGTCGTGAATGTCGTCGATTTGATGACCCTGCAGACTTCAACGGAACATCCCCACGGGCTTCCCGATCACGAGTTCGATTCCATCTTCACCACGGACAAGCCGGTGATCTTCGCGTTTCATGGCTACCCGACGCTCATCCATCGCCTCACCTACAAACGCACAAACCATGCGAACTTTCACGTGCACGGCTATCGCGAGGAAGGAACCACGACAACTCCGTTCGACATGACGGCGCTCAATCAACTCGATCGATTCCACTTGGCGGGTGACGTTGTGGATCGTGTCGCTCGATTGCAGCCCGTGAACGCGCACTTCAAACAACTGCTGCGCAACAAACTTGTCGAGCACCGGCAATACATTCGCGAACAAGGTGACGACCTTCCTGAAATCCGCGACTGGAAATGGCCCTTCTAAATGAAGATTCTGGTGCTCAATTCCGGATCGAGCAGCCAGAAGGCTCGCTTCTACGATCTAAAGCCGCCGCCGCCGGACGATCCACCGGAACCGCAGTGGGATGGCAAACTTGAATGGCGCGACGATCGTGCGACGTTTGAAATCCGCACTTCATCCGGCGCAATCTCAAAAGAAGGTGCGAAGAAAAGCGATCGCTCCTCGGCAACCGCACAGTTGCTCGGCGAACTGGCCTCGGGAAAGACTCGTGTGCTTGCGTCGCTCTCTGAAATCGATGTCGTGGGCCATCGCATCGTGAACGGAGGTCGCAACTGCAACCAGCCCACTGTGATTACGGGCGAGGTCAAAGCGGCGATCGAAAAGATGGCCGTCTTTGCGCCCCTGCACAACCGCCTGGAACTCGAAGGAATCGCATTGATCGAAAAGCTTTGCGGCGCTGTGCCTCAGATCGCCGTTTTCGATACTGGCTTCCATCACAAATTACCGGAAGCCGCCTCAATTTATCCCGGTCCTTACGCCTGGGCGCAAAAGGGCATCCGAAAATTTGGATTCCACGGAATCAATCATCAATATTGCGCACAACGCGCTGTTCGGTTGTTGAACAGGAATCTCGCTGACCTAAAACTCATCACCTGCCACCTTGGCAACGGTTGTTCTCTCGCTGCGATCCGCGGCGGCCAAAGCATCGACACCACCATGGGCTTCACTCCGCTCGACGGTCTGATGATGGGCACGCGTTCTGGTTCCGTCGATCCCGGCATCCTCACGTACTTGATGCGAGAAGAAAATCAGGATGGCCAAGCGCTCGATGAAATGTTGAACTCGAAATCGGGGCTTCTGGGGATTTCCGGAATTTCCGCTGACATGCGCGAAATCACCACGGCGATGCACTCTGGCAATCAGCGAGCGCAGCTCGCCTTCGACATGTTTATACACCGGTTGCGCGCGGGAATGGGTTCCATGCTCGCTGCGCTCGGCGGCGCTGACGCCATCGTCTTCACGGGCGGCATTGGGGAGAATTCGTCTGAGGTCCGCGCCGCCGCCTCGAGCCATTTCACATTTTTGGGCCTGGCGCTCGATTCTGCAAAAAACACTGCCAAGCCTTCGGACCAGGACATCGCTTCAGCGGAATCAAAAGTGCGAGTGCTCGTCGTGCGCGCGCAGGAAGATTGGGCCATCGCACGCGAGTGTTGGAAGCTTCTCACACGCGAACAGTGAGTCCTGGCGGCAAAATTGTTGCTGCGAAATTGTCCTTCGCAGAATGGCTCACTTGCTGCGCTTGAAAAATTCCACCTGGCGCAGTCTTTTCTTTGCTTCTCCGAGCGTTTTGTACGGACCTCCCAGACTTTTTCCTTTGCTGGAAAGTACTTTGTAACCGCTTTTCACTTTTTTGATCATGATTGGCCCTCGTGCGCTTTTTACTGCACTTTCAGGCTTGCAAAAGCCTTTGAGTCACACAACCCGCAATTTAGTGTATAGAAGCTGCCGCCTGCTCTGATTTTACGTTCGTCCTCGCGAAGCGTATGCTAGGGCCCGACGCGAAGGGAGACCTTTCAATGAAGCTTGGCGTGTTCACGCCCGTTTTTGTGAAACTCACTCTCGATCAGGTGGTGGCGAAGGCGCGATCTCTTCCCGGCGTCACCGCGATTGAAGTCGCTACAGGTGGCTGGCCCGGTAAAGACCACGTGGACGTGGACTCGCTGCTCGCAAGCCCGCACAAGGCCGAGGATTTTCGCAGCCAGATTCAGGATGCCGGACTGACCATCAGCGCGCTTTCGTGTCACGGAAATCCCATGCATCCGAATCAAGCCATGGCCCGCGAACACGATGACGCGTTCCGCAAGTCGGTACGGCTCGCACAGTTGCTCCGCGTTCCTGTCGTTGTCACCTTTTCCGGTTGTCCGGGCGACAGCGACGGCGCGAAATGCCCC
>QHYO01000717.1 GCA_003224135.1 Acidobacteriota bacterium
TTTGCCGAATCCCTGCAGGATCTTGAAGCGGCATTTCGCTTGCGATTTCTGGTATTCAACCTGGAACTAGGTGAGGGACTCGAAGCCGCCTACAAAGACGGCTACGACACGGATGAATTCGATGCCGTTTGCGACCATCTAATCGTCGAGCACCGCTGGACCCGGCAAGTTGTTGGCACGTATCGACTGCAGACTGGCACGTCCGCGACAAGAAATTTGGGGTACTACAGCGCGCGGGAATTCGACTTCACGCCGTATGAATCTCTGCGCGATTCGATCGTGGAACTTGGCCGAGCCTCGATACATCGGGAGCACCGATCGCTTCAGGTACTCTCACTTCTTTGGAGAGGGATCGCCGCTTACGCCAAGGAGCATAGAGCGCGCTATCTCGTTGGCTGTTCGTCGCTGACCTCTCAGGATCCTAAGGCTGGTTCGGCAATGTATCTCTCGCTTCAACAGTACTTGGTGAGCTCAGCGCTCAGAACAACTGCTCATCAAGATTTCGAGATTCCGATTCTTCCGGCTTGCTCGAACGGTGCAAGTGTCCAACCACCAAAACTTCTTCGCGCGTATCTTTCGATTGGCGCAAAGATTTGCGGGCCTCCCGCACTCGACCGGGACTTCAAAACAATCGATTTCCTTACGCTTCTCGATCTCGATTCCATATCCGGTTGTGCACGCTCGCGCTTTCTCTCCTAGCTGGCTCAAGCTTGCCTTCTCGGTTGCTTCAGCAGGCAAGGTTTGAAGGTTTCGCATTCAACCGCTGAAAAAGACGCTGACTCAATCCACTCGGCAATTCGATCAGATCACTCTCGCTCACCAGATAGATGATCTTGCGAAGACTGTCGTACAGCGCGGAGCAGCCATCGCAGCGCAGGAAGTGCTGCTCGATCCGCACACGCAGCTGCTCGTCAATATCGTCCTCCATATAGTTCGCCAGCTCCTGGCGTACCTCGCGGCAACTGATCTCCATATCGAGTACCTTTCTGCCGCGCCACGAAACGGTCGGATCGACGAAGCGAGTTCTCATCAGATTCACGAGAGTGAAAAAAGTCGCGGATTCTTGCGCGATTGTTTTCCCCGCAAAATCTGAAACATTCCGCAAAGCTCCGTATCCCACCACCGCACGGCGAACCGGAGGGACTCACAAGCGGATGCAGAAAAAAGCACCCGCGAATCGTTTGCGATGCAAATCGAGTCTCGACAGTCCACGTCGAAAACGAAAAAATAGGAAGGTTCATGAAAATGTCTCGCATATTGCAAGCGATGGTTGTTGCTCTCGTCGTCACGGCGTTGGGTGTCGCGGCTTCTGGCTCGTTCGCGCAGAGCGGATCGCATACTTCATCGCAGTTCCAGGGTCCAAAGGCCAACAAAGGCACCGTTACCCACAGCACGAAGGACGGAAAGAGCGTTCTCACGCTGTCGGACGACTTTGTCGTTCCCGATACGCCCGACCCGCACTGGCAGGTTGTCGATTCCGATGGAAGCGTATACCTGCTCGACAAGTTGAAAACCAAAGCGTTCATCGGCACGAACTACAAGAAGGAAATCGTTCTGCCGAGCTACGTAAAGAACGTCAAGAAGGTCGTGATCTGGTGTGCCTTCGCGGAGGTAAATCTCGGCGAAGCAAGCTTCAGTTCGCCGGTGATGTAGTTCGGGCTCTCGCTCCATGGGCGGACCGTTGTATCGACATGATTCAACGGTCCGCAATTTTAATTTCGCAGAGAAAGAGAATCGTCATGAGTTTTCCTAAGATCGTATTTATTGCGGTGTGGCTACTGTCTGGCTCCGTTACCTTCGGGCAGACTGCTGAAAAAAAGACGCTCACACTCGACGGCGCCGAACGCGTTATCGCGGCGGCAAAAGCAAAGGCCCAGGAACTCAAATCCCCAGGCGGCGTAATCGCTAAGTGAGATCTTCGACGGAGATGCGCCTTTCAATCCGCGAGGTTGTATTGCTCAGGCTTGGACCGTCGCCGAAGCCTTGCGCTCGTGGCGGGCCACTCTTGGCTAGCTCTTCACAAGGACAACATGGTCGCCGCGCTCCCAAACGGCATGAAGGCACGAGATGGCGCGCAAACGTCGTCGGGCTATACCGAACGACTTCGATGAGTTTTCTGAATCCGGGGGCCGTCGCTCAGCATCCAAAACAACCATTGAGGGTTGGAACAGGATGTTTGGTGTTATATTTGCCCGCGAAACTGGATTTGGTGTCATGGTCGGGAGGCCGTTGTACCCAGTGAGCGCGCCAAAACCACACGCGTT
>QHYO01000720.1 GCA_003224135.1 Acidobacteriota bacterium
CCTTTGAATCCCCGCAGCCTCCGCCGTAACATCCGTATACTTCAATCCCGCGCCCGTATTGAACAGCACCACGCGGTCCTCCGGCTTCAAAAATCCCGTCTTCAACAAATGATCGTACGCCGCCGTCGCCGCCGCTCCCTCGGGCGAAAGAAAAATCCCCTCGTTCTTCGCCCAATCCCGCAACGACGCTAGAATCTCCTCGTCAGTAAACGCCAGCGCTGCCCCATCCGACTCCTTCAATATCTCTAGCATGATGTAGTCGCCATACGGCTTCGGCACACGCAGACCTGAAGCGAATGTCGCCGCGTTCTCCCACATCTCGCTCACTTTTTCATGCTGCTCAAACGCGCGCGTTACCGGTGCGCACCCCGCCGATTGCACGGCAATCATCTTCGGACGTTTCCCCGGGGCAACCCAGCCCAACTCTTCCAATTCCACAAAAGCTTTCCACATCCCGATCAATCCCACTCCACCGCCCGTTGGATAAAACACCGCTTCCGGATACTCCCATCCAAGCTGTTCCACCAGTTCGTACCCCATGGTCTTCTTCCCTTCAATCCGAAACGGCTCCTTCAACGTCGAAATATCGAACCACCCTTCCCGTTCTTTTCGCTCCGCCACCATCCTTCCGCAATCGGAAATCAACCCATCCACCAGCGTCACGTTCGCGCCATACATCTTCGCTTCCACATAATTTGCGAACGGTACATCCTTCGGCATAAAAATATTTGCTTCGATTCCCGCAGCCGCCGCATACGCCGCCAACGCACCCGCAGCGTTTCCCGCAGACGGCACCGCCAGTTTCTTCAATCCATAGTGCTTTGCCATCGTCACCGCTAGCGCCAGTCCGCGCGCCTTAAAACTTCCCGTCGGATTCGCTCCTTCTTCTTTCACCACCACATTTGGATATCGCCTGCTCCGCACCACTGGCGTCCATCCCTCTCCCAACGTCACCGGCGTTACCTCAGGCAGCACAGACCGATACCGCCACATTCCCGCCCATCCACCTTTCAGCGCGTCGCGCAAGATTTGTGCACGATGTTCCTGCCCGCGCAGCCGACTCAAGTCATATCGCACATAAAGCGAACCTTTACACTGCGGACAAAGTGTCTGTGGCTCCTCGGCGGAAACAGTTGCTCCGCATCTCGAACACTCAAAATGTTTTATCTTTGGCATTCCCGCACAATAGCAGCGCACGAATCACCCAGGCAAGCCGCCTCAAAACAAGTCTTCTGCGCACTTCTCGTTCTTGGCTTGAACCTCCGTTTCTCGGCTATGATGTCCGTTCTCAATAGACTCCTCGAGAGGCACCCGCTTGCCACAAGACAGCTCTCGCCAATTCAAGCTCCTGCTTACCACAGGACTCGTCCTCTTCTTCGCGGGTTGCCTGCTGCTCGTCGTGCTTCCCGCTCATAAATCTCTCATCGCCCTCCGCTGCCTCGGCTTACTCTTCCTCGCCACAGCCGGCCTCTGCAATCGCTCGCTCACCTTCTGGATCTTCTTCGCCATGCTCGCCGGTCTCGAACTCGGCCTCGACTCACCCGCGTTCGCCACCCAACTCCGCGTCCTCAGCGACATCTTCCTCCGTCTCATCAAAGTCATCGTCGCTCCGCTCATCCTGGGCACACTCATAACCGGCATCGCTGGACACGGCGACCTCCGCAAAGTCGGCCGCATCGGCTGGAAAAGTCTCGTCTATTTCGAAGCCGTCACTACCATTGCGCTCTTTCTTGGGGTCGCGGCCATCAATCTAAGCAAAGCCGGCGAAGGTCTCGTAATCCCCGCGACGGCGTCCGCACAATCCGCGTCAGAAGTGACTCCACTCCGCTGGACCGACTTCCTCCTCCACATTTTTCCTGAAAATATCGCCAAGTCCGTCGCCGAAAACCAAATCCTTCAAGTCGCCGTCTTCGCAATTCTTTTTGCCATCGCTCTCACTCGCGTGCCCGAACATTTTCAAAAACCAATTCTCAGCTTCGCCGAATCTCTCACTCAGGTCATGTTTCGTTTCACAAATCTCGTCATGTACTTCGCTCCCGTCGGCGTCGGCGCTGCCATGGCTTACACCGTCGGCCACATGGGGATTACTGTTCTTCTCCCTCTCATCAAGCTTCTTCTTACCGCGTACGGCGCTCTCATCGCGTTCCTGCTTTTTGTTCTTTTGCCGATCGCGCTTTTCGCGAAAATACCTCTTCGCCGTTTCCTCCGCGCCGTTGCCGAACCCGCCACCATCGCTTTCGCCACCAGCACTTCGGAAGCCGCACTCCCTCGCGCGATGGAGTGCATGGAAGCCTTTGGCGTTCCACGCCGCATCGTCGCCTTTGTTATTCCTGCGGGTTACAGCTTCAATCTCGACGGCTCCACGCTCTACCTCGCGCTCGCTTCCATCTTCGTCGCCCAAGCCGCCGGCATTCACATGTCTTGGTCGCAACAACTCCTGATGGTTCTCACGCTTATGCTTACCAGCAAAGGTATTGCAGGCGTTCCTCGCGCCACGCTCCTCGTTCTTCTCGCATCCTCTGCAACCTTTCACCTTCCCACTGAACCCATCTTCGTCATCCTCGGCGTCGACGCCCTCATCGACATGGCTCGCACCTCCGTCAACGTCACCGGCAATTGCCTCGCCAGCGGCGTCATCGCCCGCTGGGAAGGCGAACTCAGCGATGTCAGCGCCATTCCCGGCGATACGTAACTGGTTTTTCTCGATTTTCAATCAGTGGAATTTCTTCCTAACGCTTCTCGCCCGCACTCGCCACCGGCCGAAAAAGCAAATCCTGGTAATCAAAACTGAAATCCGCCAGCGGCGAAACCGCAACCATCGTGAAATGGTCAATTCCGCCGTTGGCATTCAAACTGAACGTCACGAACGCATCCTCTACTGTTCGATCCCGCCAGTGCGTCTTGAACGTGTCGTATTGCCAATGCTCCAATTCCCCTACCGCCGTCGGCGTGTGCTGCAAAGAAAAAACCAGTTTCCCGTTTTCCATCCGGAGATTCGCCGGCCCGTACCACGCATCCTCATACTTGCCCGCATACTTTTCGAGCGCCAGCGACGGCTTTGAATTGCTCACCCTTCCCGCGGCCCGTTTCTTGACCTCCTCTTCCGCCTCACTCTGCGACGATTCTTCCGCGTCGTGCAGCACGCCGATCCAATCCGTGTCTCCGCTTGCAAAATAGCTGTCCAGCACGTGAAACAGAATCGCATCGAACGCAGCATCCTCTTCCGCATTCGTCAGAATCACCACCCCCAGTTTTTCCTCCGGCACCAGCATCACGCGCGAAACAAATCCCGCCACGCCGCCCGTGTGTCCCACCAGTTTCCTTCCCTGGTAGTCGCGCAGGCCCCATCCCAATCCGTACGCCGCAAATTTCGGCGCAAGTTTTGCCAGCGCACCTTCCCGCTCCCGTATCGGCAAAATTGTCTCCGCCGACCACATCTCTCGCGACCTTTGTTCTGAGAACAGATGCGCGTCCCCATCCGGGAATTTTCCCCGGTTCAATTGCAGCATCAGCCAGCGCGACATCTCCGCTACCGAAGAGTCGATTGATCCCGCCGGCGCCGCATTGTCCAGCTCGACAAAATCAATCGGCCTCAGTGGTCCGCCAATCTTTGAATGCGGCCATGCAACATCCGCGTCTGCGGGAAAATGTGCGTTGCTCAGCGTAGTCGTTTTCATTCCCAGCGGTTTCAGGATTTTTTCCGTGACGTATTCTTCCCACGATTTTCCCGTTACTGCCGGAATAATCTGCCCCGCCGTGATGTACAGCAAATTGTCGTAAGCATATTTGCTCCGAAAACTCGTGGCTGGCTTCATGAATCGCAGCTTGTAAATGATCTCTTCGCGTTTGTACGTCGAATGCGGCCAGAACAGCAAATCCCCTTCACCCAAACCCATGCCGCTCCGGTGTGTCAGCAAATCTCGTATCGTCATCTCGTGCGAAACATACGGATCGTACATCGCGAACCCCGGCAGCCGTTCGTACACCCTGTCGTCCCATGAAATTTTCCCCTCGTCCACCAGCGACGCCAGCGCCGCTGTCGTGAACGCTTTTGTATTCGAGCCGATCCCAAACAACGTATTCTCATCCACCGGCGCGCTTTCACCCATCTTTCGCACGCCGTACCCTTTCGACATCACCACTTTTCCGTCCTTCACAACCGCAATCGCCAGCCCCGGCACACCAAAAGTCTTCATCGACCGTGCGACAAACGCATCCAGATCCGCAGGAGGCCCAGCTTGGGCCGCGCTCTGCTTTGCAACCGCCAGCATGAAAACCGCAAGCCACATCGCAGTGAATCGAAAACCACGCCGGTTTCGCTTCGTCGTCCGTTGAATCATCGCTGGTCGCATCAAGTCTCCTCGGCCTTACCGTTTCACGGCCCATAAAATTCCACTGATTTAACCACGCTTCTGCCTCTCCTTAGTACTCTTCCTGGTCGCATAAGCTTCTGATGCCGTCCTCTTCCCGTCGACTTCGCTTGCACTTTTTCACAAAAGTCGCGATGCTTGTTCACGTCGCTCCGTGTAACCTCGTTCGCTCGAGCTAGAGGATCGCTCTCCAATTCCTCACATGACACGCTTCCGCCCGCTACTCCTTTGCGTTTTCGTTCTGGTAGTTTTTGGCGTCAACACTGTCTCCGCCGACGACATATCGAAAATTTCCCCCACCGGATACGTCACCGATCTGGCCGGGGTGATCCCGCAAGGCACGAAGCAACGCCTCGAAACACTCGGCACGGAACTCGAACAAAAAACCGGCGCGCAGCTTGCCATCGTCACCGTCAAATCCTTGGACGATCGTCCAATCGAAGACTACGCTGTCGACCTCTTCAAACACCTCGGTGTCGGCTCGAAAAAAGAAAACTCCGGCATCTTATTGCTTCTTGCCCCCAACGATCGCAAATACCGCATCGAAGTCGGCTACGGTATCGAACCCGTCATTAACGACGCACGCGCAGGCGATGCAGGACGCGCGATGGTTCCCTTCCTCCGTCAGAATGATTTTGGTTCCGCAGTCGAAGTCGCTGCATGGCAGCTCGCGAAATATATTGCCGACGATCGCGGCGTCACTCTCTCCGGCCAGCCGCCTGTCCGTCCGATTGCAGATCCTTCGCGCGGTCGCGGTTTGCCGATAAGTCCTTTCGCCTTTTTCATTATTCTTTTCATAGTTCTTAGAGTCTTTGGTTCCATTATTTCCAGGGGCTCCGGGCGGAGCGGCGGCAGCGGTCTCGGCGGCTGCTGGTGGCTGTTGCCGTTTCTCATGAGTGGAGGGGGCCGTGGCTCCGGCGGTGGTGGCGGCAGTTGGGGAGGCGGAGGATTTGGTGGCGGCGGTGGCAGCGGCGGTGGCTTCGGGGGATTTGGCGGCGGCTCAAGTGGTGGAGGCGGCGCATCCGGCAGCTGGTGACACGCACGAAATACTTTCACGTAAACGAGGATCGAATGCTCGCACGAGAAGAAAAGTTGACGGAGATCGCTCGCAGGCTTCAGGAAGCTGCTGGAGAAAATCTGCAGTCCATTGTTTTGTATGGCTCCGGCGCGCGTGGCGATTACCATGCGCACAAATCGGATTTAAACCTGCTCTGCATTCTGAAGTCTGCAAGGGCCAGCGATCTGTCTCGAATCGCCTCGACCATTCGCTGGTGGTCTGGCCAGCTGAATGAACCTCCACCTCGCATTTTCACTCGCGAAGAATTGATTCATTCCGCTGATGTGTTCGCCATCGAACTTCTCGACATTGGCCAAGCTCATCGCGTGCTTTTCGGGGATGATCCGGTCGCTGATATTGAAGTTCCCATGAACCTGCATCGCGTGCAGGTCGAGCGCGAACTTCGCACTGCCCTCCAGAAACTTCGCACCCATTTCTTGCGCGCCTCAGAAAATGAACAGGAACTTCGCCAAATCTACGAAAAATCAATCTCTGGCATCTCCGTTCTCCTGCGCCACGTTTTGATCGCGCTCGGTGAAGATCCCCCTTCCGAAAAAAGCGACGTATATCGGCGCATCGAAGAATTGAGCGGCGCCGATGCCGCAGTCTTTCAGTTCGGCCGCGCGCTCCGCGACAACCATCCCGCCGCGGAAATTACGCGCGCCTACGGCAAATATCTCGAAGCCATCGAATTTGTGATTCAAGCGCTCGATGCGCTGGTACCAAAACGCGAGTGGCAGCGCGTCAAGCGACAAAACTTCTGAAATTCAATTTCGCGTTTTGGGTTTTGTACTTACAAGCTCTGACACAAGTCGGAGTAGGAATCATGATCGCTCATAACCCCCTCCACGGATCCGGACAAGCGGGATTCCCGCATCCGGCTCTTGCCTTAGGTGAGGACGCCGATGCGATGCAG
>QHYO01000118.1:0-1925 GCA_003224135.1 Acidobacteriota bacterium
CAAAAGTTTGAAACTCCAACTTCGTCATACGACTATGAAAAGCGCAACGTCATGATTCCCATGCGCGATGGCGTCAAGCTCTTTACCGTCATTGTCGTGCCGAAGCGCGCGCACAACGCTCCCATTCTCTTTACGCGCACGCCGTATGATGCCGCTGGGCGCGCCGCCCGATCTGATTCTCCCCACATGCTTTCCACATTGCCCCAAGGCGACGAAGTCTTTGTCGCCGATGGCTACATTCGCGTTTTCCAGGACATCCGCGGCAAATACGGCTCGGAGGGCGAGTACTTCATGACGCGTCCGCTTCGTGGCCCTTTGAACTCTTCCTCCACAGACGAATCCACAGACGCTTACGACACCATCGAATGGCTTGTGAAAAACGTGCCGGAATCGAACCGCAAGGTCGGTATGCTCGGAAGCTCGTATGAAGGGTTCACGGTGGTCATGGCGCTCGTGAATCCGCACCCAGCTCTCAAAGTCGCGGCTCCGGAGAGTCCCATGGTCGATGGTTGGATGGGCGACGACTGGTTCCACTTTGGCGCCTTCCGCCAACCAAATCTTGATTATTTCACCGGGCAATCTGCCGAGCGAACCCGCGGCTCATCCATCGTCCGTCGCGGCTATGAAGATTACGACAATTTTCTCCGTGCGGGATCCGCGGGTGACTTCGCCAAAGCCGGGGGCCTCGATCAAATTCCCTGGTGGCGAAAGACTACCGAGCACGCCGCATACGATTCGTTCTGGCAGGAACAAGCACTCGATAAAACCATGGCCGCTCAGCCTCTGAAAGTTCCCACCATGTGGCTGCAAGGAATTTGGGACCAGGAGGACATGTGGGGCGCGATCCACAGTTACCTCGCCGTCGAGCCGAAAGATCGCGACAATGACATGAACTATCTCGTGATGGGTCCGTGGCGCCACAGCGGCGTGAACTACGATGGCAGTTCGCTTGGCCCGCTCAAGTGGGACGGCGACACCGCCCTGCAATTTCGCCGCGATGTCCTGAAACCGTTTTTCGATCAGTATCTAAAAGACGGCGCGTCGAAAGCCGATACTCCACCGGTGTTCATTTACAACACCGGCGAAAATCATTGGGACCGCTTCAAGTCTTGGCCGCTCGCCTGCGACTCCGGCTGCCCCAACAAAATGAAGCCGCTCTATCTCGCCTCCGGCTTTTCTCTCTCTTTTGCCGCGCCTGCTGAAACACGTGGCACGGGCTTCGACGAATACATCTCCGATCCCGCGAAGCCTGTTCCGTTCTACCCTCGCCCCAGTCGCTTTGCCGACGGCGACTCGTGGCGCCGCTGGCTCGTCATGGACCAGCGCAACGCCGCAGATCGTCCCGACGTTCTCGTTTACGCGACGCCACCGCTGACCGAACCTCTTCGCATCAGCGGCGCGCCCGTCGTTAATCTCGTCGCTTCCACCAGTGGTTCCGACAGCGACTGGGTCGTCAAACTCATCGACGTTTTTCCGGACGAAGTGCCAAGCCAGCCGGAAATGGGAGGCTACCAGCTCGCGATTGGAATGGACATTTTCCGCGGCAGGTATCGCGAAGGATTTGCGACTCCAAAGGCGCTCACGCCCAACGCACCGCTGACCTACAAATTCATTTTACCAACGGCGAACCACGTCTTTCTGCCCGGTCACCGCATCATGGTGCAAATTCAGTCGAGCTGGTTCCCGCTTTATGATCGCAACCCGCAAACATTTGTCCCCAACATCTTTTTTGCTCGTCCTGAAGACTATGTCAAAGCCACGCAACGCGTGTACCATACAAAAAGCGAAGCCAGTTTCCTCGACTTGCCCGTCGTTCCAGCACGCTAATCTCGCCGGTTGCGAAGAACAATTTTCGAAGGCCACGAACTGCGGGCCGCGGAATAAATCTACAGCGACATACGGATTGATGGCACTTTGAACGCATT
>QHYO01000118.1:1946-6710 GCA_003224135.1 Acidobacteriota bacterium
TGCTTTCATCTCCGATGCTTGAGCGGAACACATGCGCCATTTCGATGCGGCTCCTGCTCTTGCTCACTTCTATGCTTCCGTCCACGGTTCTCAGGGCGGACGGAGTGTCTGTCCGCTACAAAGAAGGTGTCTCCCACGGTTTTCTCGTGTTGCGGACCCCAGACGGAAAGCCTGTCGCCGATGGTGAGTCTACACAGGTTGCACAAGGCGACCACGTCACAAGCCACTTATGGTTCAAATTTAAGGACGGCTCATCGTACGATCAGACTACGGTCTTCTCTCAGCGTGGCACATTTCGCCTCTTGCGCGATCATGTCGTTCAACAAGGGCCGTCTTTCAAACGTCGGATGGAGACATCGATTGATGCATCCAAAGGCGAGGTCACGGTTCGCTACACGGACGATCATAACCAGGAGAAAGTGACGACCGAGCATCTCGAACTGCCGACCGATCTGGCCAACGGAATATTGTTCACGCTCCTAAAGAATGTTCAGCCGGAAGCTCCCAAGACAACCGTTTCCTATGTGGCAGCCATGCCAAAGCCGCGCATTGTCAACCTGGAAATCGTTCCACAAGGCCAGAAACCCTTCTCCATTGGCAGCCACACTCACCGGGCCCTACTCTATGCAATCAAGGTGAAAATCGGTGGTGTTGCTGGTGCAATCGCCACGATCACCCGAAAGCAACCACCGGATACTCAGGCATGGATACTCACAGAGGAAGCTCCCGCGTTCGCGAGATCGGATGGACCCTTCTCTGGCGATGGTCCCCTTTTGCGGATGGAACTCGCCATTCCCGCCGTATGGCCGGACAGCGGGCCTTCGCGAAAAGTTCCATAACGCCGTATTGGCGAAACTGCGGCGACATATAAGTCGGCCTTTAATCAAAAAGCTCAGGAAGACCAGATCTGTTTTGATTTAATTGCAAAATGTGAAGTCAGGCGGCCTTCGCGCACAAGGGGCTGGCTGGAAGCGAATCGCCGCAGAAATGGGTATCGGAGTCGGGACGCTCTACCGACTCGCCAAAGGGGGTTCCAAAATTCGAGAAAGGGTTTCTTGAACCTGGTCCGGATGGCTTCAAAGAAAATTTTGCAGCCAGCATGGCGCCAAGATGGATTTTGAAGGAATGCAGGACTCGATTTCAGAAGCAGCCCCTGGTCGCACTATTTTTCAAGCTCGCAATGTAGTTCTGGCCTGTACCGAGCAGCTGATTCCGCCTCCTACGCACACTTTTGTCACCCAGCAACACACGGGAAGCGTCACAAATATGTTACACGGAACGAGCAAGCCGCGAGTTGCTCTCCGATTCTAAGTCCCTACAAATCATCGAGAGACAAAAGGTTTGGCGCTGGCCGCGGAGTACCAACCGAGTGGCCTATGAAGTGCTAGAACTTGGCCGGACGCGGCCGCTGCAAGGCTCGCCTCACCAAGCCACGCAGGGTCCCATGCTGCTGAGCAGGGCAGCACACTCCTCCAAGAAGCGGACAAGCTCCTTTAGAGCTTGCGCCGCTCTTTCTGAGGCAGCTGATGGACACCGAGCTGAAGACACCACAACGACTTTTCGAAGAGCTGACGACGGCCGGCTACGAAGTCGAGCAGCTTCGGGCGAAGCTCAGCCAAGTGGAGAGGGACTTCCAAGCCGCGGAGAGCAAGATGATCGAGATCGCCATCGCCTTCGCTAAGGCCAACAAGCTCTTTCCGGCGGACTACTGCCGACACCACACCCAGATATCCGCTGGGACACCCGTACACGGCAAAGAGTAGGCTGCTGCATCGCCTATTGAGGTACGGCTGGGACCACCTTCGATATGCCTGGATTCTTGGAGCACGGAATTGGCGCGACCTTCCAACGCGCCGCACCAATTGGCGATTTGTCTCCGGGATAGGCTTTGACGATGGCTTCCGCACTGCGCGCGTCAATCCTGGCAGTTACCTTAAACGTGCCTTCATTCTTTGCAGTAACTGTAGGCTCATCGCCAGAGGTTAGCGCGGCGAGATTGGAGCTACTAACCGCCCAATCAGCAGCGGCCGTGAGCTTGTGACCATCGGTGTCAAAAAGAGTGCAACCGGAGATGGGAACTCGCTGGCCTGAATCCCGCTGTCCATCGTCAGATGATGGGACATTCATCCGAATCAATGACCCGGGTGTACAGTGGAGAGATACCGCTCAAAGACCTAGCGTCGGCATTTTCCAAGACGTTTGGCAATCAAATTGATGTTTTGGAAATAATGGAAACTGAGGCTGCGGCTTAACTACTTTAGAATCTGGAGCGGCCTATCGGAATCGAACCGACACCTGATCCTTGGCAAGGTTCGATTCAGTTATCTAAGACGCTGGAATGGCGGCACTTATAGAAAGTTTGATAACTCGTAATTGGAAAATCATGGAAAACAACAACTCCTCAAACGAGTCCGTTTCCGAGGCTTGGGAACAGGAACAAAAATCTGAAGACGCTTGAACTGAGAACTGAAGGCAGCAGACCCGCATCAAACCTTAATTAGAAAATGAATGGAAAATAAAATCCTGCTTGTAAATAGGGTAAGGGTTGCCGTTTGGCGGGAAGCCCCACTCCTCTCGCTTCCTAATCCTCGTAACGTCTCAGGTACTCTCCGAGAGGCAAAACAAGAATGCTAATAGGATCGGTACGTCCTTCTCTGGCAACGAGACCCCTTCCGGAAGTTCGTGCTTACCCGCATCGAAGAGCTGAACCTTTCCGGCCAGCCTCGCTAGGCCGGGTTCGTTGAACTTCATGATTAAGATTAATTCTCGTTTCTTCCAGCGCATAGCGAGAGCTACACAAGACAACCTCTCTAAGTTTCCAGAGTTTAAGAAGTCCTGTATCGGACCGGTACGCCGCCGAAAATAAAACATTAGCATCGAGGAACAAGCGGGCCATTTTAATTAGGCCGTCGATGGGAAATTGAATCCGGGTCTATACCGAACTTCTGGACTTCTGTTCGCGCCTTGCGGTAATCCGCAGCATTGGTCGCATTGGAGAGAAGAAACTCCGCTTTGCGCTCGGGGGTGTACTTTTCAATCGGGACCACAACAGCAGGGCGAATCAGAATACCGTCTTCTCGTTCCTCCGCTGTGACGACAGTACCCTCTTCAATGCCGAAACGCCTTCGTAATTTGGCGGGGACCACGATTGCGCCTCTCTTCCCCACTTTCGCCGATTCCATCTTTTACCTCCGATCCCAATGCTGCCTGAATGTCAGTATGCCCGAGTCAGGCACAAATCAATCCGTTTGTCCCGGATGCGTGCGCGACATAGCTGTGGAGATCATGCGGCCCTGAAGCGCTTCTGCCAGTATAAGTTCGAACCGCCCACTGGACGCGGTTTGCTAGGAGGGCGAGGATGGCATTGGCACCGCGCAGGGTCCAGAGCGTACCGGACTGTTTGAGTCGTGATCCGATGACGGTCCTGCATCCAGCTTCGATCACGCCAGAACCGATGAAGAGATGTTGTTTCCGAAAGATGGGGCAGCGCATGCGACGACGTTGTGCGAAAAGTATTCCGCTTCGCTGCGGATCCGCTGGCGGTGCTGGTCGGCCGGATTCAGTGCGCGATAGAGAGAGAGTCACCGGCGCGAGTCAGTTCCTCGGTCTCGCCCGGTCAAGAGGCCGCGGGCGCGAGGCTCAGCAATTTGCGGACGGCATTGAAATCAGGGCGAATTCCAGGTTGGCACGCGCCTTCGTCGGTATGGCGCTCCCAATCCCAGAGCAGGGATTCTACGATCTCCCTGCCATCGGGATCGCGAACCGCTTGCAGAGGTGTTCGGCCGCCAAGGGCAGGAATCTTCTGGTGAACCCAGTCTTCGACTTGTTTCTGGATCATTTCCTGGATTCGGCTTCTCGCCTCGCGCCTTGGCGAGCATTTCGTCGGCCGTCTTAGCGATTGTGTTTTGGTGGGTGGCCGAAGGACCGAGGCGCTTTTCGATTTCGGCGCGAAGACGTTTGGCGCGATTCTCGGAATTCACTTCGGCAACCAGTGAGCGGCCGGAAATCTTGATATTCCCGAGGATCGTGTTGGCCCAGCTTGGAATTTTCGCGTTGCCTTTCTTGCGCCAGTCAAATGCAACACGCTGTAGCTTTCCGTCTCTGCCGCGTTCGCCGCCTTCCAAAAGCTCTTCTTTCGATTGCCCGAACGCCAGGGGCGCGAGAGCCTCGAATGCTCCTTGGGGCGATTCAATGAGGAAGTTTAAGGTGTGAAACACGAGCGGGTCGCCATCGGTGTTCGCGAGTTGCGGCGGTGTATTCAGCCGATCTCGGATCGTCAGGTAAGTGAGTCGAATTGTATCCGCGTAGCGGACAAGGTCATCGCCAGCCAGGTCCCGATTTTGCTTGGCGATCTTCCTTCTGAGTTTTTTCCGAAGTTCGATCACCTCAAATGATGTCGCCCTTCTGCAATGCACGGGAAGCCGATCGCTCGATGACCTGCGTCTCCATGCCGACCAGGATGTCCCGCAGCCCAAATCCCTCGCCGGCCTCACTCCATAGGACTTCCCAGAAACTGACTGGCTGCGCTGTCGCCTGTTCAAGAAACAAGCGGTGCATGTCAGACAGGGTGCCAGCTCTTTCCAACTCATACCATCGCCTGACGATGCCGCCCCTCCGATTCGCTCTCTTTCCAGTGCGGGGCCTTTGCGGGTCCCAATGGAACAAAAAGTACGGCATGAAGATCTGTTGTTCATGCGAGTCCGGGTCATAAGGTACGGGGAGACCAGTAAGGTGGAAGTCTTGCCACGCCATTTGAATCTGACT
>QHYO01000118.1:6865-16872 GCA_003224135.1 Acidobacteriota bacterium
TTACCGTGTGGAGTCGAAGAAAACAAGAAGCCAAGGTCTTCGACCCAACGGCTCACGTTTGGTGTTCTGTACTGCTTTTTCGTCATCGCCCACCACCGGCGCAAGATCCTGCACTTGCATGTGACACGAAATCATGCTCTTTGGGTTGTACAGCAAATACGCTAAGCATGGGCCTACAAACAGCTGCACAGATTCTTGCTATTCGACCGAGATGCAAAGTTTGGAGCCGATGTAGTTTCGGCTGTGAGAGACATCTAAAGCCAACCAACTCGCACGGTCTTTCACAGTCCGTAGCAGAACGGTGTTGCTGAACGCTCGGTTGGGAACCAAACAATCGACTCTCGCCAGTCGGAAACCATCCCCGGAAGGTCATGAGGATGGATACAAAAGATATTGCGCTGGCCCATGCCAAGACTCGCCGGTACCGAAATGCAGCGGCCGGAAGAACGCCCTCACGCAGTTCTTGTGCCATGTGCGCGGTGAAAGTTTACGTCGTCCCCTTCGCACCGGTAAAGTCGGTCCTGCACCTATAACATGCTTCCGCACACCACCAGGAGACCGACCCGTGCAGAAACCCGTTTTGCTTGTTGCAATCCGAAGAGAAATTCACCGACACGATGGCAAGGCTCACCCGAGACAACAAGCAGGAGGGAACGCGGGCCGACACGCATGAGCGTGGGCCGGCCCGTCCCAACATAGATCGCTGTACCTGCTCTAAATCAGGCTTTGGCCGCCGCTGCAGACTGGGTACGCATCTGCTTCATGAATTGCCGCATGGCCGCGACATGACCGGGCTTACGCTGCTCCGCCCAAGATTCGTAGCGCTGGACTGCTTTTTCCAAGTGCGCGAGGAGTTGTTTGTCCGCGAATCGCTCGCGGAACTCCGGGACGATGGGCTTGACCTGCTCCCACACCCCGAAAAATTCTCCGCTGGTCTCAAAAAAGAGATCTTCATGCAGAAGGCCGTAGTTCAGCAACGCACAGGCTTGCTCCCAATAGCCGACCACCATTCCCGCGAACGCCCCAGCTTCGGTTCCGGGTGCCGCGATGCGCATGGCGTCGTCGAGGGAATTCACGATGTAGTTTTTGGCGAACCAATCGCGTGCCTGACGTAGACGGGCTTCTCGGCGTAAGTCGTAGATCTGAAGGTGAAGTTGTGCTTGTTCGTGCGTCGGATTTCCGTCCATGTTCCTTGTCTCCCTTTCCTTCGATTGATTGAATTACGTTTGAACGGGCTGAATCTTATATCCTTTGACGGAGGCCAAATCGACACGCTAGCAGCATCTCCAACACGCTATCGGGCTCGTTGACCGATGCGTTATGCTCGATGAGCCCAACCAGCAACCCTACCCGGCCTGACCGAGTTGGCGTTGGCACCGGCGTGTTTGCCCTTGGGTCGCCTCGTGTCATCGAGTTCGGACTGAAGGTCACTTTCTAGCTTTTTTGGCTCAAGGAGACGGCGGGGGCTGAGCGGTTCTCCGCCGTCCCTGTCTTATGTTGTGACATCTTTTGTGCTCTCAATCAATTCTCACCGCGCCAAGCCTTAGGACAGGATCGTCTCTCCGGAATCTCGAATTTTAATTTCTAAAAACTGTAGATTGTTCGCAGCTCTTGGTGAGGTGGTGCCCGTAGAGCCTGTATTTTTACTGATAAAATGGCACTTAAATGTCGCTAAAGTCGTAATCACTTTGGTAGTGGTTATGCATGGCTGACAAGTAGTTGTCGGTATGCGCGGGGGAAGTTGTAGAGCAATATGGGGTTCTGCTTCCTCCAAGATAGTCTCGCCTTTTTGATCGATTGACATAAATAGAAGTCTGAGCCGGAAATAGAGTCGGACCCGGAAGTCAGAAAAAGGAGTACGGGATGTCCTATTTGAAGCGGCTGTTTTATTTGGCGGCTACTGTGGCAGTTGTATTTTTTCTAGTCCAAGGAGTAGCGGCACAGGAAACGACGGGCGGTTTACAGGGCACGGTGAAGGATCCTTCGGGAGCGGTGGTGCCCATGGCGCACGTTGCAATAACAGGCAGCAACTTGGTGGGAAGCAAGGAACTTGATACCGACGGGAGCGGTTACTATCGGTTCGCGAACCTTCCCCCTGGCACGTACACCGTCAGGGTGACTGCCAAAGGCTTTTCAACTGTAAAGCGCGAGTTAGTTCTTGAGGTGGGCCACCTCCCCACCGTTGACGTTGCACTTGAGGTGGGTTCGAGTACTACGGTCGTCGAGGTAAATGCTGCAGCTCCAGTGATCGACGTCACCACAACTCAGAATCTAACGAACGTCACGAACGACGTGATTGCTAACGTTCCCCACGGCCTCAGCTTCCAGTCGGTCATTCAGTTTGCGCCAATGGCTCGCAACGAGCCTCTTGCCGGTACCTCCATGAACGGCATGGGGTCGGGCGGCACAGGTGGCTCACTGCCGGGCAGCAGCGGCAACGGCTTGGGCTTCGGTTTCTCCATCGGCGGCGCCGCTGATTCGGAGAGCAGCTATCTCGTGGAAGGCCAAGATACGGAGAACAACTCCGGTGGCTATTCCAAAGCCAATGTTCCCTTCCAGTTCATTCAGGAAGTCGAAGTTAAGACTTCGGGCATCGAAGCGGAGCACGGCGGCGCTCTCGGCGGCGTGATCAACGTGATCATGAAGAAAGGCAGCAATGCCTATCACGGCGAATTGTTCGCTACCTATGAACCCTCGGGTGTGGACGCGAATCCCACAAACGCCTTCTTGCGTTATGATCCAAATGATAGCGGTAATGCTGTCATTGGTCAGGACCCCGGAGTACAGCTCTACCAGGCGCGGAAGGACCATTTCCGCATCCTTCAGCCTGGCTTTAGCGTTGGTGGACCGATCGTCAGGGATCGCCTATGGTTCTTCACGGGCTTTGCGCCTCAGATCAACAGCAGGGCTAAAACAGTTAACTTCGGCACCAATGATGGCAATGCCGGCAATCAGTACTTTACCCAAGACAGAGAGATCTACTACGGCACTGCCCGCCTTGACGCCTCTCTGACGCAGAAGATACGCCTTTTCGGTTCGTGGCTATATCAGTACGCCCGTGAAACCGGAAACTCCTTGCCGATATCGGATCCGACAGCAGCACAGGTGGCGGCCGGTTACGTGAATACGTCTACGTTTAGTCCCTTGTCGTCTTTCTCGCACGGCCTGGGCTGGGCGGCTCCGAACTCGACCTACAACGTCGGCGCTGACATCAGCCTGACCCCAAAGATCGTAGCGACCACCCGCTTCGGCTACTTTTTTGAGAACTATCACGACTTTGGCTGGCCAACCACGGCTCCGAACCTTGTGTGGAATACCACTGGCGCGCAGGGAGTAGATAATGCGGGCAATCCCCTGCCGGCCGCTCTGGCGCAACCCGCGGGCACTTCCACCACACCCTACCTTGGCAGTTTTACCCTGTTTAACGCCAATAAGCACTATCAATTCGACCAGGACGTGGCGTTCTTCAAGGGCGGTTGGTGGGGCACGCACAACATAAAGCTTGGCTACCAGCTCAACCATCTGACCAACGTGATCGATCAGAACGGCAACGTGCCCCAAGCATTCATTAACCCTGGCAGCGGGCAGAGCCACAGCCCGTTCACACAAACCGGTTCAGCGAACTGTGCCACGCTTACCAACACCTGGGGGGTCTGCGCTGGTCAATATGGCTATCTGACAGTGCAGGACTTCTCGACGATTCTGACCAAGCCTGCCAGCGACTATAACCACGCCTTCTTTGCGCAGGATTCCTGGAATGTTGGCCGCGGGTTAACCCTAAACCTCGGCATCCGCATCGAGAAAGAATACCTTCCCGCTCCTTCTGGCTACAACATCAAGTCAATCAATTTCAATTGGAGCGACAAGATTGAGCCTCGCCTGGGAGCTGCCTGGGATCCAACCGGCCACGGCAAGATGAAGCTCTTCGGCAGCTATGGCGTGGTCAACGATGTCATGAAACTGTTGCTTGCCCAGACGTCGTGGGGCGCGCAGTCCTTTGAACAGTGCATTTACGCTCTTGGCCCGGATGGGACGGCTGCCGGGTTCAGCGTCTCCGATATCAATCTGATCTACGTGAACGGCCGCGCTTGTCCGAACGGCCCGGCCACCACGCAAGCCAACTTCGCCGGTGGCACAACCCCGTCATCCCTGGTCGACAGCACGTCCGGCGTTTCGCTGGTTGAAAACATCAACCTTCGTCCGTGGGAGCCGGTCGCACCCGGCGTGAAGCCCTATCGCCAGCACGAGTACGTCGCTGGGTGGGACTACCAGATCTCAAAGGACTGGGCGTTTGAAGTCCGCTATGATCGTCGCCGTCTCGACCACGCCATTGAGGACGCATCATTGTCGGACCCGGCTTGGGGCGAGACATATACCATCGTTAATCCGGGCGAGGGTGTGAACAAGACCATCGACGGCTATGCCGCCTTCTTGACCTCCCTTGGCCAGGCATACGGCGTTCCGGGATGGGCGTTCAACGCGGGGTCGTTCGGCGCCCCTTTATTCGGCACGTGTCCCACATGTCCAGCCAACCCCAAGGCTATCCGTAACTACGACGGCGCGGAGTTCCGGCTGACCAGGACCCCAAGCAAGGGTTGGGCCGGATCATTCAGCTACACCTGGAGCCGCTTGTGGGGCAACTATACGGGGCTGACTACCACCGACCAGATCGACGGCGGGTCGACGGGACGCAACTCGCCCGACACCACCCGTGCCTTCGACGAGCCGTTTTACTATTTCGGAGCCAATGGCAAGTCAAACGACGGCCCTCTGCCGACCGATCGTCCGAACACGTTCAAGGGCTACGTGTATTATCAGCGACCGTGGGGCAAGGGCCAGACAACGACCTTCGGTCTCTTTCAGTCTGCCTACCAGGGCAGCCCGGTAAGCTCATACATTGACTTGGCCAGCATGCCATTCGGCCAATTGGTTGCCGAAGCCACTTACATCTATGGCCGCGGCAAGTGGGTTAACATGACCAGTGACCCGGCGACCGGAAACATCACGCTTGGCACCCCCTTTACCCGCCGTACTCCGTGGTTCACCCAATCGGATTTGAATGTTGGACATCAGATCAAGGTGGGCGAGGGCAAGGCCATCGCCTTTGAAGCAGCCGCTTTCAACCTGCTCAACCAGCGCGCCATCACCGCGTACTACGGAGGCATGAACTCGGTGAATTTCCAAACTCCTTTGGTTCCAGGTCCTGGAGTCAGCATCTTCAATGGTGCGGCGACGTACCAGGCGCTCGAGAGCGGGTATACACCACAGACGTGGATCAACGGAGTTCCGGGATCCCCATCCGGTTGTACAACAGCATGTAACACTCCGGCCGTTCCATCGGTGATTAAGAGCTCATGGTATGGGCAGCCGTTCCTCTTCCAGAACGCGCGCAGTATTCGCTTCACGCTGCGCTACAGGTTCTAACTTTTTTCCGCTGTGCCTGAACGGCGCGGCGGCAGCTTTCCAGGGGCGCTCCGATTTGATCGGGGCGCCCTTTTTTATTTTGTGGAAGCTTTGCTCCGCGCAGCAGTGTAGAACTCGCTCAAAGTTATTTTCGACGGAGGTGTTTATGCGAAGCCCAGCCCTCTCCCGAACTGCGAATCGATCGTGCTGCCTCATGCGGACACCAAATGTGGTATCAAGACCCCGACGCTTGCAGAAAGGATGTCGAGGTATTCCTCGCGCGCATTGCCATCCAGTCGACAAAGGCCAAGGTCAGAAATGTCATGCACGGTGTTTTTGCTCACGCTTGCCGTCACGAGTGGTTGCAAAAGAATCCCATCAGCCTTGTGCGGCAGGGCGCGAAACGGGAAAAGGCGCCTGATGTTTTGGATGCCGAAGAACTAAGAAAACTTCTTGCGGAACTTCAGAACCCCGCACGCGTGCTGGTCTTTCTGACCGCCGCCACGGGATTGAGAGTGTCCGAGGCTCTTGGACTGAAGTGGTCTGATGTTGAATTCGGCACACGGATGACCAATTTGAGCCGCGCAGTAGTTCATCGCCACGTTAGCGAAATGAAAACGGAAGCGTCTCAGAAACCAGTTCCAATGGCTGGCGCGTTGGCCAATGCACTCCTTGGATGGAGCGGACAAACGCCTTATCGCCAGCCCGAAGACTGGGTATTCGCTAGCCCGAAGATGAAATGGCAAGCAACCCTACTGGCCGGAAACGCTGCTGAGGTGCTACGTGCAGCGCATCGCCAAACATCTAGGTATCACGAAGAAGATAGGCTGGCACACCTTCCGCAGAACTTTCGCAACCCTTCTCACCGGAAGCAATGAGAACACCAAGACCACTCAGGAGCTAATGCGGAAGGCGAACGCCGGAATCACCATGAACCTGTACGCACAGGCTCTAACGCCCGCGAAACGTGCAGCACATCTGAAAGTGGTTGAGATGATCCGGCCAGCGGCGGGAACAGCTTCTGTTCCTTTGTGTCCCCACGCTCAGGAAGCAGAGATATTATGGAGCGGCCTATCGGAATCGAACCGACACCTGAACCTTGGCAAGGTTCCGTACTACCACTATACTAAGGCCGCTCGGTTTCAATTATTTATAACACGCCTTCGCGGAAAGCGACAAGTCCGCGAATTTTCTGTGTTTCCCTAGAATGTTCCTGCTGAAATCATCCTGTTTGAAATCTACGAGACTTGCGAAACGCGCACGGATTTCACTACCGGCGACCGGCGCTGGCGCTCGGCAAACCGCGTGGCCTTTTCCTTATCGGTGTACACGCGGCCGAATTTCTCCCCGTCGGCATAATAAACGGTCACCAAAAAGTGGTGATGGCGCCTCCGCTTGTCTTTGTTGAACGGCGCTTTGCCCCTCTTGGCAGTCTTGGTTGTTTTAGGCACGTTCCCACGCTCCGCTTGAAAAACGTCCCTGAACTATCGCAAGGAAAAGGCCCAAAGCGCAAGCCTCAAATACGACGTTCTTATGCAGGATCCAGGGTTAAAGATGGACAACCTTGCATAGCAAAATACGCTCTTTCGAGCAGAAAAGCATGAAACATTTTAAGGATTCCAACGTCTTTATCTATGTGAGGAGATTCGCTGGCAGGCGGAAACAGACCATGATTATGAATTATTCGAAACTACCGCCCACTTTGGAAGACCTGAGAAACCATTCTCCGGAAGAGATCGCTGAACTTCGCGTTCTCCTGAGCGTGAACGCGGATATGCGTCCCGACCCTCGGCGTCCCGGCTTCTTTGAAGTCACCGGCCTCGAGCGCGTCTACTACATTTTCAAATATCCCAATGGCAGCAAGGTTCTTTTGCTCGGTGTTTGGGACCGCGACCCTGTGGCAGAGGCGGTAGCCTGCTCCTGCACCGCCGCATACTCCCTAATCTTTGTCCAGGTTCAACGCTACGGAATTGATGCAGTATCTCAGCCCCGTTGGCTGCGGACCATCTTCGAAAACATGCCCCAGATGCGCCTCGCATCGGCTGCACTTTACTTCGGTCCGGCGCATTCCGTGGCTACGATCCTCTTCGGTTTCCACGAGTTCTTCCTTCGCTGGGGCATAGAAGCTCGGCCATCCGCATCCCGAATCAAACTTTGTCTCCGACCGGAATAACGGTTGTCCGCAACAAACGCATTTGTAAGTTCCCGGCGTTTGCGTGTCCTCGTATTCCCCTGTGTACGGAGGCTCCGTTCCCTTCTGCCTGGTCACGTAGTACTGATTCTCCGTAAGCTGCTTTTTCCACTCGGCTTCTGCTTTCTTGACTTTTTCCTCCGCCATCACACTCCTCCCATTCCACCGTTCCGTTCTGTTATCCGATTCGGTGCGTACCATTGACGTTACACCGCATATTCCGCAGTCTAAGAGAAATGCAAGATCCCGGCTCCAACTCGAGTTCCGGCCCGGCCGTCGAAATTCCTTATTCGGAGCTTCGCCGCGCCCGCCGCGCCAAACTCGCCCGGCCCATGCGCGTGCGCCCCTCCGAGCCTCGCGATGAGCATTTTGAAGATCTGCCCATCAGTGTAAACGCTTCAAAACACGGCATCTACTTTGTTTCCCGCTGCCCGAACTATTACAAAGGCATGCGTGTTTTTGTCACCTTTCCCTACACCTCCGCGCACGATCCCATGACCTCAGAGTACCTCGCTGAAGTCGTCCGCATCGATACTCTTCCGAAGGACAAATTCGGCATCGCCGTCAACCTCAAAATGACCGTCAACATGTCCTCCAGTTTCAGACCCGGCCCCCGCGCCTGATTTCTTGCTACGATTCGTCTCTGACGTTTCTTCTCCGTTGACACGCGCCGCGTATCTCCCCTATTCTTTTCTTTCATGATTCTCGTTCGCCACACCCATCGTCACCATCATGGCCATCATTCGCCGCGTGCTCTGGGGTGCGGATAGCAAATCGCTAATCAAACACCTTTTAGCCCGCTGGCGCAGCAAGTCCAGCGGGTTTTTTGTTTTTGCAGCAGTGCTTCGTGGCATTTTTTTGAAAAGGAGTCATTGTGGAGATCGCGTTCGATAAATCAGGCGGCCTCGTTCCCGCCATCATTCAGGATGAAACGTCCGGCGACGTTCTCATGCTCGGCTTCATGAATGCCGAGTCAGTTGAACTCACCTGTCGCACCGGTGAAGTAGTGTTCTTCTCGCGCTCGCGCAACAAGCTTTGGAAAAAAGGCGAGTCCAGCGGTCATGTCCTGAAAGTCTGCGATATTCGCATCGACTGCGACGCCGACTCGCTCCTCATCCGCGTGAATCCCGTGGGTCCAGGAGTTTGTCACGAAGGCTATCGTAGCTGTTTCTTTCGCAGCCTGAACAACGAAGGCACCGCGCGGATCATTGCTGAGCGCACCTTTGCTCCCGAGTCTGTCTACCCGTCCACAAGCTCGCGGTCCGCAAAAGAGGCCAAGTGAGTACACCGTCCTCGCGTCTGAAACTCGGCATTCCCAAAGGCAGCCTGCAGGACGCCACGATCGAGCTCTTTTCTCGCGCTGGATGGAAAATCACCCTCGGTTCGCGCAGCTACGTCCCTGCCATCGACGATCCTGAAATCGAATGCCTCCTCCTACGAGCGCAGGAAATGGCGCGCTATGTTCAGTCAGGCGCTCTCGACGCTGGAATCACCGGGCACGATTGGGTCGTAGAAACCGCCGCTGATGTGGAAGAACTCGCCGAACTTGTCTACGCCAAGCAGCGCCTGGCCCGCGTCCGATGGGTGCTTGCCGTGCCCGAAGATTCGCCGATCCGCGAGCTGCGCGACCTCCAAGGAAAAGTCATCGCCACCGAAGTCGTTCATCTCACAGAAAAATATCTTCAACGTTTCGGCGTCAATGCTCGCGTCGAATTCTCCTGGGGCGCCACGGAGGTAAAAGTTCCGCAACTCGCCGACGCCATCGTCGAAGTCACCGAAACCGGCTCATCACTTCGCGCCAATCGCCTGCGCATTGTGGACACCGTTCTTGAATCCGCCACTGTCTTCATCATGAACCGCGCTGCTGCCGCCGATTCGGCAAAGCGCGAAAAAGCCGAAAATCTTATCTTGATGCTCAAAGGCGCCATCGACGCCGCCAGCAAGGTCGGGCTTCTGCTCAACGTTCGCCGAGACCATCTACCCGCGGTGCTCGCTGTCCTTCCCGCGTTGAAAAATCCCACCATTTCCAATCTCAGCGATCCCGATTGGGTCGCCGTCAACACCATCATCGAACCGCCAGCTTCTGCCCAAACTCAAAGCCGCCAAAGCTCAGGGCATTGTCGAATATCCTTTGAACAAGATCGTGCTCTGATGCGCATCAGAAAGCTCACATCTCAACTGGAAAAACATCTTCTCTCGCGTCGCGCACAATCCGACGCCGAAGCGCAGCGTGTAGCCTCCGAAATCGTTTCTGACGTCCGGCGCCGCGGCGACGCCGCACTCCTCACATGGACAAACAAACTCGACCACGCCGAATTGCGCCCGAAAGATCTTTGGTTTTCGCAAAAAGAAATCCGTGCAGCCGAATGCAACGTCAGCCCGGACTTTCTGGGTGCGATTCGCCACGCTGCTC
>QHYO01000722.1 GCA_003224135.1 Acidobacteriota bacterium
CTTGTCCCACAGATTCGCCGTTTCACGTTCCCTGCCAAGTTGGATAGCCGTCGTCATTTGAGCAAAAATCAAAACCCTCGCTATTTCCACAGATGTGTAAATCCTGTGGAAAGACCTTCTACCGTGAGTCCTGCCTTGAGTTACTTTTTCCTGCGGGAAGGCTGTCCGAACGCGAACGCTAGCTTGCCCCTAATTCCGCGCACGTCCCTTTCTGTCTCGACCGCCGAACCGCCTTGGTTGTGTCAGCGCGGGATTGTCTCCGATTGATGCGAAGGGGGCAAGCAAAAAGTATGGCAGGGCACGTGCACGCGTTCACACAGCATACACAACATTTCCACAGGCGCCAAAAAGCCAAAACTCAATCCATTGCGTCTCGCAACTCCATGCATTCGCTGAGGAAAAATCAGCCGCACCACCGCTCGAGCAAGACATTTTCGGAAGAAACCTAGAAAAATTCTCGACGCATGCTGTGGAAAAACATGGCGGCGCAAAAATAAATTGCCACGTGTTGGATCCCAGGGAGCTGAAGCTTGGAATCTGCTTGGTCGAAACCTTGCGGGAGCGAGGTCCATTCGTGTTTGGGATTGACGTTTGTATGTTGGGAGACCGAGCCTCATGAGGAGGGAGGAATGAACATTCAGAGAAACCTACGATTACCTCGTTCGCGCCCGCCGGGACTTGCGGGCCACGCTTGAGGGCGTGCCGGACGACGTTTTATCCCGCCCGTTGCTCGACGGTTCGCGGTTTCACTGCATCAAAGACCTCGTGTTTCACGTGCCCGTCGTGGAGGACTCCTGGATTCACGAAGACATCCTGCGCGACCCTCCGGTGTGGAAAACCATTTCCGCCCTGAAGGACACCGAGTGGGAACCTGTCTATGCGGGATTCGTTCTCGAGACGCTGCTGGACTACTGGCGTCTTGTAGAGCAGAGCACCCTCGCTTACCTCGCCGCGCTGACCGACGACGAGTTGAAACGGATTGTGATTTTGCACGACGCGCCAGAGGAGCGATTCACGGTGGATGGCCTGCTGTGCACGTTATGATTCACGAGATGCGACACACGGCACAGATTGCCGTGTTGCTGCGCTCGCAGGGCATCAAGCCGCCTTGGCTTGACCTGCTGAATTACCTGCCATCCGTTTGAAAATTTTACTTCTGCTTTACGTCCAGCCGCTCAAACTCATAAATTCCGGCCGGGTCGCCCCCGATGATCAGCCGGTCCTTTTCGACGACGATCGCCACCGCTTCAAGCCGCGCATTTTCAGGCGTGTACAGCCGGAACGTCGCTCGCCGGTTTCCTTCCTTATCGAACCGCAAGAGCATGTTTCCTATGGCGATCCACACTTCGCCTGTCTGTTTGTCTACGCCCATTGCGGTCATCACCTGCTTGAATCGCGGTGTGCCGCCTCGCCGCTCCTGCCGTTCGATCTCTCGCCGCACTGCAGCGGCCTCCGGCATGGCATCCAGCGCCGTGTAACGTACATCTTCACCGGCATAGCCGAAGCGATCGAACTGCCTTACCGTGGGCTCAGGAAAATATTTGAATCCGTAGTACAAATGCCCCAGCCCGTCGCTCGAGAGCTCGCCAAGATTCAGGAAGCGGTTCAGATCCCCTCGGCTTGTAAGCGTTTCTGGATTGCCAAATTCGCGCACCAACCGCCCATTCTTGTCGAACACCGTCACCAAAGCTTCCTGCTGCATGGTTCCGACCGCCACTTCGCCCTCGAGCATTGCCGCCACGGCCACTGGCGCATTGACGGGAACCGCGCGCAAGTGCCGGCCTTCCTTCGAATACACTTGAATATTGTTTGCCGCACGATCGGCGATGTAAATCGTGCCGTCGGCATCCACGTCGCAATCTTCGCCGAACTCCACCAGGATTTCGCCCGACGCTTTCGCCTCCGCCAGTGCCGCCGCTGGCAGTCCGGAAGCTTCCCGCATCGTCAGCAAGCGGCGGGCTTCTGGCGAGTAAACAACCAGGCCGGGCGACGGTAACGCCAGAACGTAGATCTTTCCGTCCGCCCCTTCGCGAATCTGTTTTAGCCCGGGTCCCACCGGCGCGAACAACCGCCGCTTTGCCACCAGGTCGGCGTCCACCTGCGCCGTCGCAAGGTGCACGCCGCTCAACCATAGACACATCACCGCAAGGGTCTTCAAGGCCGGGTCTGCTCCTGTTTCTATGCGTTTGGTGAGACTGCCCGATAAGCCTTTAGGTTGCTTTCATTTGGCGTGGGCGTGTCTTGAGAAGAAACAGCGGGGCGATATCGGCCGCCGAAGCGAAACTCCCAGCGGACGGCGAAAGAACTCAATCGATACGAAGCCGCAATCGTTCGATGCTGCGCGCCTTCAGCCGTCCCGCGCTGTTTCTCGGGCCATCGTCATCCGTATCGATGAGCACCGCATTCATCTGCACGTCGCCTTGCGCCACTTCAAACCGCGTCGGCAGTGCATCCAGAAACTTTTTGATGATTGCCACGCGGTCCATTCCAATTACGCCGCCATGCGGCCCGGTCATTCCCACGTCGGTGATGTAAGCCGTGCCTTCAGGCAGAACCCGCTCGTCTGCGGTCGCTACGTGCGTGTGTGTGCCCACCACGGCCGTCGCCCGGCCGTCCAGATACCAGCCCATCGCAATTTTCTCGCTCGTTGTCTCCGCGTGCATATCGACAAGCACAAACCCCACGTCAGCGAACAAAGTGGCCAGCAACTCATCCGCCTTGCGGAACGGATCGTCAATCGCCGGAAGAAAAATGCGCCCTTGCAGGTTAATCACCGCATATTTCATGCCGTTCGTTGTAGTTCCCACGTACATCCCGCTCCCCGGATTGCCATCAGGAAAATTCGCCGGACGCAGCAGCCGCGCCTCGTGCGGCATGAACTCCATAATTTCCCGCCGGCTTCCACTCCGCACTTCAGCAGCTCGTCCACAATCTTCGGTGTAATCCCGAACCCCGAAGCGGAGTTTTCTCCGTTCGCAATCACCAGGTCGATCTTTTTTTGCGATACGAGGTCAGCCAGCCGCTCGCGAACAATCTCGCGGCCCGGTGATCCCACTATGTCTCCGATGAAAAGTACGCGCATAGCGGCAGTAATCGGTTCTCAGTTTTTCGATTCTAAGTTTACAAACAGAAGCTGCCCACGCTGTGCGGAATTTTTCTTAGCCCATCTGCTCCCGCAAGCGTATCGGTAAACGGCGTGTTTCTTCGCACCTGATCAGCAACTGCCATAGTGTCGAAGTAACGATTCCGGGGAATGAATCGTACCGCGGCCGCTCTTGTTCCAAGTCCCGTTCTGCTTAAACTTATGACCCAACACCGAAAGAAAAAAGGAGCGGACTGCTAAGCCGTGGAGAGCTAGGCCGTGAACCTCCGAATTAGGTGGGCACCACGAGCCAACCATTAGGCTTTCCTGCCCCGCTCGCTCGTCGCGCGCTTACAAACCAAGCGACGCGCCAACGGGACAGGCCGTGCACACAGGCTGTCTGTCCGCAGCACCCCAGAGATTCATTACGGTTCAAACGGCTTTCGCACTCTCACCTGCTTCGAAGTACCGCTCCAACTTAATTGTATTCCCTCTGCGCCGCGCCGACAAATTAGGCTCCTCACATGTTCTCCAATCTTTCGCCATAAACTGTGTCGATCGAAGGGCGTCGCGCTTGGCCGCGCAAGAATGCTGTTTGTAGCAACCACGCGCTCCGGCGACCGAGTTCGGCGCCGGAGGGTCCCGGCAGCATTTCCACTTCGTGTATTCCGCGTTCGTGAATCGAGCGAATCAGCCATCCTCCGAGTTACATCTCGTTACTCTGCTAGAATCTCCTCGACTGAGGTTTCTCTCCATGGGGTTCTCCGCCATTCGGCTTGCATCGACAGCGCTTTTCAGCTTACTAGCCTCGCCGCTTTCTTTTTCCATCCCTGTGGGCAACACCCCACAGAATGCCCTCGGCAGAGTGGTCTTCCCCACCAGTTGCGCTGCCGGTGTTCAGTCTGTGCTCACAACCGGCGTCGCTCTTCTCCATTCCTTTCAGTACATGGAGGCCAAGAAAACTTTTGCCGATGCCGCACAGCGAGATCAGCGCTGCGCGATGGCGTTCTGGGGACAAGCGATGTCCCTCTATCATCAGCTTTGGGATTTTCCTCAGAGTGAATCGTTGAAGGAGGGCCTAGGCTACCTGCAAATGGCAAATAGGGCCGGTGCTTTGACAGAACGCGAACGTGGTTACCTTGCAGCCGCCAACGCCTTTTACCAGGACAACGCCAAGCTCTCGCACCTCGATCGCACGCAAGCCTACTCTGCGGCGCTAGCCACACTTCACCAGAAATTTCCGGACGACATCGAGGCTGCTGCTTTCTATGCGCTTTCGTTTGTCGCGCTCGCAGAAGAAGACGAAAAAAACACCACTGAGCTCCGGAAACAGGCGATCCATCTCCTTGAACCGCTCCTCGCTTCTCATCCCGACAATCCCGGGATCGCACACTATCTGATTCACGCCACTGATACTCCGCAATTCGCTTCGCAGGGTCTCGACGCCGCCCGCCGCTACGCGAAAATCGCGCCTGATTCCTCGCACGCCATTCACATGCCTTCGCATATTTTTGTTCGTCTTGGTCTTTGGCGGGAATCCATAGACTCCAACATTCACGCGAGAGATTCCGCCGCGCACGCCGCGGAAATGCACATGGCCGAATCGCATTACCAGACCCACGCGATGAATTTCTTGAACTATTCCTACTTGCAAAGCGGACAGGAAGCGAAAGCACGCCAAGTAATCGCGGATCTGCAAAACGTAGTAGGTGCGCACGACGAGAGCAAAACCGAAGATACCGCCGATCTTTTAGCTCGCACAGCGCTGGAGCTGCATCGCTGGAAGGAGGCCGCCGCGCTGCCGATTCCGAAAATAAAACTCACTTCGCAGGAGTCCACATATCGCGCGCGAGTAATCGGCAAGGCCCGCGCGGGCGACGCCGCCGGTGCACGCGCCGACTTCGAAAAACTAAAAGAGATTTGGGATGCTCAGAACAAGACTCAGCAGGATGAAGGCTATACCGTTTCCGCAGAAGAACATGCCAGCCCGGCCGAAGCCTGGCTGCTCTTCGCCGAGGGCAAGCACCACGAAGCCGTCAAACAACTGCGCGCCACCGCCGATCACCAGGATGCAAAGGGCGTCGATTCGCTCTCCATCCCCGCGCGCGAAATGCTTGCGGACATGCTCATGGAGCTCAATCGTCCGGCAGAGGCGCTCGGCGAATTCAAGACGGCTTTGAAAAACTCTCCAAACCGTTTCGATTCCCTCTACGGCGCCGCTCAAGCAGCTAAAGCGGCCAGTGATGTTGCTGCGGCGCGCGAATTTTCCGCCAAGCTTAGGCAGGTCTGCGGGTCCGCAGCAGATCGTCCGGAACTCGGCGAAGTTCGCTCGAATGTCACCGCGGGGCCGTCACGATAAATACTTCTGCACAAACTTTGAGCAGGAGCCGCCCGCCGCAGCCCCTGCTCTTTCCCACTACCTCGCCAGCTAAAAGTGGAAGCCCACCTCTGCCGTATACGTGCGCGGTGTCACAAAGTGTGTGCCGCTGAACGTCGACAGGAAGTTATAAAGCGCAACTTCGTTCGTCAGGTTGATCACTGTGAAGCGCAAGCTCCACTTGTAGCGATCCGCGTGGAACAGATTGTCGTGCCCGACGCTGAGATCAAACAAGTGACGCGGCGCGATGCGGGGAGGATTGTGATCGTCGTTTTCGGTTCCAGGAGCCGGCAAGCTGATCCGCGTCGATCGATACAAGGACGGGTCGCAGGTCGTCAGCGGCGCCGTCAGCGTCGGAACCTGCGTTCCGCAAACCAAGCCGGCCTGAATCTGTTGATCGGCAGTGAGTCCCGTCAGGTCCACGGGAACCCCTGCGTCCGTCACCGGTACCGCGCCCGCGACCAGTCCGTTGTCATACCGCCAGTTGAAGGCGATCCACGGCAACGCCTTCTTTGGCTGATATTGCAGATGGGTCGTTTGCTGGAACTTCTGGTCGTGGTCGATGCGGAACACGCCTTGCGTCGTAAAGTCCGTACCCAACCCGCCAACTTGCGGATCGAAAAACCGGGAATTCACGCCGCTCATCACCACGAACGCCGTCAAGCCGTGATAGTTCGGCACGCTGGCACGAATGGAAAACCCGCTGATTTTGGAATTGTGCCACGCGATCGGAAAGGTAATCGGAGTATTGAAAAGCACGCCGAAGTCGAACGCGTTATGCGTGTATTTCCATAGATAATCGCCATCGATCACCAGATGTCGGCCGAAAGCCTGCTGAAACCCGGCATGAAATTCATTCCGCTGACCCGAACGGATCACACCAGGCTGGCCGAGAACGCTCGAGAAGACTCCGGCCGCATCTCCGAGGCTTCCAACTACCAGGTTTTCATTGAAGGGAGTCTCCATAACACGAGCGTAAGAAACTCGAAGAACCGTGTTCGTGGGCTTGATATTGTAGGCTGCGCCCAACCGAGGCTCTACCTGGTTGTCGTTGCTGCTGATGCCGCGATAAATATCTCCGCGCAAACCCAGGTTGAACGACCAGTTGCCCGCGGTGATCGTGTCTTGAACATATAACCCCACTTCCTTGATGTCGGCATGTCCACGAAACCCAAAAAGAGCCCCGCCGCGCGTCAAGTCAAATGGGAGCAGCGTGGTGCATGGATCGGCCAAAGCCACTCCGCCTGCGAAGCATGGATCGCCGTTCGCATCTGTCAGCGAGGGAATGAAAGTCGGATCCACGATTCCCAGATTGTCCTTCTCCGTCAAAAACGTGTGTTGAACCGTGACGCCACTCTTTATGTTGTGCCGCCCTTTCACGTAGGAAATATCGGAGCGCAAACCCAGGTTGCCGAGCGTGCGGTCTTGCGCAATCGTCTCGCTCTGCAGCAGCGGGCTGAAATCGTTGAATGGATTCCCGCTTGGGTAATAATTGTAATGATCGTGCCGCCAGAAAACTCCCGTCGTCAAAAGTGTCGAAGTCCCAAAAAGATGAGTCCATGTGGGGGCCAGATTGTAGGTTTTAATTTGGGAACGCTGATCGCTGGGCCCCAGCGGGTCGCCAGTCACGGGATTCACCAGCACCGTACCTGTGGGATCGCAATCGAACCCCAGTCCCGGCGGACATAGATGAAGCTGCGCGTCGAATGAGTTCGGATTCTGAAACCACGAACGTGTATAGCCCGCATTAAAGTGAATGGCATCCGCCGGGTTCACCTGAAAATCCACGCGGTCAAAAATGTTTTGCTGGTTTCCCTTTGCGTGCATTACCTCGACCTCGGGTGGATCAAGGAATCGACTGGTTTGCAGGCCGCTGGCAGAAATAAAGTTGCCCAACTTCTGGCTGCCAAATGCGAGATCGAAGCCTCCCGTTGTAGTGCCAAAAGATCCATAGGACGCCCGCACGCTGCCGGTAGGAGTAGTCTGTCCCAAGCCAGAGCGCGTCGTGACTTTGATCACCAAGCTCGTCTTGTCCCCAAACTCCGCAGGCGGCGCTCCGGAAATCACTTCCAGCGATTGAATAGATTCCACCGGGATCTGGTTGGAAAAAACCTTGCTCTGTTGATCCGTGATTGGCTGTCCGTCGACGGAAAACGAATTTTCCGCATGATCCCCGAGCCCGTGGAACAGCCCGTTGGAATCCGCCACTACGCCAGGCGATCCAAGCGTCACCAATGAACTGACCGAAGAGGAGGGACTTTCAAGCGGTAGCTTCTCAAAGAGTCCGCGGTCAATGTCCGTGTGAGGTGTCGAATCGTTCTCGACCAGATCCGCGCCGTTCGCTTCCACGGTAATACTTGTCGATGCTGCACCCACCTTTAAACTGATCTGCAGCGTCGTCGGCACCGTCGAACGAACGTCCACATCCTGTGTGTGCGAGTCAAATTGCGCAGCGCTTACCACGAGGTGGTACGGATTAAACGGCACGTTCGTGAAGTGAAAGCTTCCATCGCCTCCCGTGGTTGTCTCGCGGTGGAAGCCGCTGACGGGATTTGAAACCTCAACCCTCGCTCCCGCAAGAACTCCGCCGGACGCGTCCTTTACTACACCATCGATCGATCCAGAATTGCCCAGCTGCGCGTGTGCCGGAATCGCCCCGGAACATAAACTCAAAGTGAATGCCGCTGTTAGAAATGCAAAAGATGCAAAACTTCGAAAACTCTTCAACATGATTTCTCCGTGCCCAATGGGCGAT
>QHYO01000120.1 GCA_003224135.1 Acidobacteriota bacterium
GGAAAGTTCGCACAAATACCGACTGGAGGAACCCCCTGAAATGGCGGCGCGCGCAGGATTTCGCCAAATCGCGCAGTGGGTGGACGACGAATGGCCGTTTGCTCAGAATCTTTGGATCGTGGAGTGAACCGTTAGATCGCTTCGATTCGCCAGACAACGCGCGCCGACAACACTTTTTGAGTGCTCAGCCGCCAGCGCGCCAGAATTTGCGAGCCCTGATACACGCGCTCAAAACCTTCTTCGGATTCCGAAACCGTCTCGATTGGCGCAATCCAGAAATTATCCGTTCCAGGGGCGTGGAGCGTGATCCTGACTTTCTGCCAGCCGTCCTCCATATGCAGAATCGGACCGGGCAATTCGCCGCTGAACCGCACACCTTGCGGACCAGAAGCAGTTTCGAAGAATCGATCTCTCTGCATTGGGGCAAGCAGGTTCACGACAGTTTCAATGCCGACCATCACTGCACGGTCAACGGGTTGCTTGAGCTTGAGCCCGACTTCACAGGAAACTTCGCAACCATTCGGCGCGGGCCCAAACGAAAACCGTTTCGTGACGTCAACAGAAACCGCTCCTTCTCCCCCTTGATTCGCACCGATCAATGTCTGGCGATACAACTCCGCCTGATGTGGCGCGGAAGCACGTACCGAAAATTCGCCGCCCGCAAAACTCGCATTTTCGTTCAATTGCAAACACTCATAGTCCTGTTGCGTTCGCTTAGGATCGAATACAAGAATCCGAAACGCATGACGCGCCCAACGGTCATATCTCAAGAATCGTTCGAGGTTTGGCTCTTTTACGCGAGTTTGCTCGTGGATCGAAATCACGGCGCCCGTCGCGTTTTGCGATGCGTTGCGCAATCGCGCGTGGTACGCCTCTGGACGGCGTTGCATGGAGTTCACAAGCGTTGCCGCCTTCAAACGAAAATCCAGCGCCGCAAGCGTTCCACCATCCGAGGGCTTGAGTAGCGCCTGATATTCCGGTCCAGTAAACAGCAGTTCGTTTTTCCCGTCGGTGTCGTAATCGAGCAATTCCACGCGCGCGATTTGTCCACCGGGCGTAAGTCTGTCCGCCGGGCCTCCGCGCGGATCAAGCTGCGCCAAATCTCCGTGCGCAGGTGCGGCGCGTAGAGACCACCGAACACTCCGTGCCAATACGCGTCGTTGCATTGCGCGCGGAGAAGCAACTCGCGTGCCTCTGCGATTTCCTGCGCGGGCTTCGTTTCCGTGCGCCGCTGTGGCACAGCTGCAAGCCGCGTGCCGGCGCGAAGCATTTTCTTATGGAGCAGATTCGCTTCAGGATATTTGCGGATGTCGCATTCCGGTTGGTAACGCCCACTCCGCCATTTCCGGGTACGACGCCGTCGGCAGGTCGGCGCGGCCCAGCGGCGAATGAGTCTTCGCGTACTCTCCCGGGGGTGTAACGCTCAGCCAATCCGAATTTCTTTCGAGCGCCGTCAGAAATTCTCCGAGCCAACGATTTTGATAGCAATGCTCGAACGTGCCCGGCCACACGCCGAATTTTTCCATGTCATCGCCAAAGACAGCCACGCCGTCCGGATGCATCGCCGCCGCTTCGCGCAGGTATTGAATCACCTCCTCCACTCTGCCAAACGGCACCAGGTACCGCAGCGCTTTTTGTCCCGCAAACAGCCGCACAGCTTTGCCACGGTCTTCCGCTTGGTACAATGCGAAGAGTTCGGACGGCTCGAAGCCCGCCAGAAAATGAAAGTCGTCCACCAGCGTGTAATTCACGTGCGACGTGGCCAGTATGGATGGCATTTGCGGCTCCCACACGCGTTCGGCGAGCCACGCGCCGCATGGCCTTTCGCCGAAATGTTGTTCGAGGTACGAAGAGAACCGTTCGATCTGTTCGCGCTGGTCTTCCGGGGGAATCACCGCAAGAATTGGCTCATAAAATCCGCCGCCCACCATTTCTGCCTGCTTTTGCTTCACCAGTAATCGCAACAATTCAAAATATTCAGGGTGATTTACTTCGATCCACGAAAGCAGCGGTCCCGAATAGTGCAGCGCGGCACGAATTCCGGGATGTTTTTCCAGCTGTTGGAGGAAGGGAAGATAAGCACGCTGGTAGCAGCGCTCGAAAACCTCTTCAAAATTTCCGACGGGCTGATGCGCGTGAAGCAAGAAAGAGAAATGAAATTTTTCCGGCACGGGGCGTCTTTGGCTCCGTCCTTAATCATACCGTGAGCATTGTCGTTAGAAGGCTGTGCACGCGGCGGCTGCTACCAGGTTCGCAACGATTTACTGCGTCGTGTGCTTGCTCACCCAGTTTCCGACCGCCGTCAATATTTCCGGCGCGATCGTCTCCTCGATTGCTCCGTATAACGCAGGCGAACCGGATTGCGCCTTCTGAAACAGGTGATTCACGCCCTCGATTTCCACTAGCATAAAATCTTTGTTGCCGCTCGACTCATAAGCTTTTCGAAGTAACGGTACGTTTTCTGTAGAATCTACTTGCAGGTCGCGGTCGCCGCTGAGCGCCAACACCGGACACTTCAGTTTCTCGAGCGCGGGCGCCGGATCGTAGTCTAGGAACTCTCGGAACCACGGCGAACTCATCATCCGGATCTGTGCTTGCAGTGCAGCTGGCGGCATTGCGGCTCCCAGCCCGCTCTGTTCGACCAGGGTTCTGAGTCTGCGCTCCAAGGCCGCAGCGTCTTTCTCTTCGCGCACCGCTCTGTACGCCTTACGGTCAAATTCCAGACTGCGGGTAATTTGCTCCTCCGCAAGGCCGCCTGCGCGCGCGATCAGTTCTGATTGTCGCAGCAGCGTCCTCTCGCCCGTAGTCGCGGGTGTGGCGAGCAGCACCATCCAATTGAGATCATTGGAACGCGTCGCCACCAGCGCGCCGAGAATTCCCCCTTCGCTGTGGCCAATGATGCCCAGTCGTTTTACATCCACTTCTTTTCGCGATTTCAGGTAACCGAAGGCCGCCTGCGCGTCTTGTGTGAAATTCTCCATCGTCGCATCGGCGTAGTTTCCCGTCGATTTGGCAATACCGCGCTTGTCATACCGCAAAACCGCGATGCCGCGTTTCGTCAAAAAATCAGCAAGCACCAGAAAAGGCTTGTGCCCTGCGATGGTTTCGTCGCGATCGTTCGGTCCCGACCCACCGACCAGGAGAGCCGCAGGAAACGGTCCCGCACCTTGCGGCAGTGTCAGCGTTGCGGCAAGGGCTAGTTTTCCATCGCCCGCCGCAAACGAAACTTCCTCTTCCTTGTACGGATACGGCTTCGCCGGGTTTTGCGGGCGCCGCAATTCCAGGATTTTGTCTGACCGCCGGAAATCCAGCGTTTCAAGGTTTCCGTTCTGGCTCCAGTGTCCTGCGATCTCGTTTTTTGCGGCGTTCAGTGCTCCGTTGTATTCCGCGCCGAACGCCGGAAGTTCAAATTTCACCTGTCCCGCCTGCTCGGTCACGTGCGACGCAGGAATTCCCTGGATTCCCTGATCCAGGCTATCCACCGCCGCAGTCAGTTGTCCCTTTTCATCATGCGAGAGATGAAGTTGCAGGCGCATTCTCATGTTACCGGTCTCGATAGCTCCCTGCCACGTCCCTTCAACTTTAGAAACTGATCCCGCTGTCAAGCGCTCTTCCGCGCCCGCCGCACGTTTTTCGAATCGCAACGGCAAACCCGTGCCGCCCTGCTCCCAGAGTCCCCGGATCATTTTGCGGTCTGGCAGAATTTTTCCTTGAAATTGCGCGCCTACAGAGGTCAATTCGAACCGTAACGTGTCTTCGCTCCGCGTCACCTTCGAAGCTTCCATTCCGTAGACCGCCTGGTCCAGACTGTCCACCGCCGCGTGCCATTCGCCATGCGTATCCTTTGACAAATGCAGCACCAGGTGTAACTGCGTTTCCCCGACCTGCAACACGCCGCTCCAGTCTCCTTCAAGCGGAGCGGGATGCGTCGCGGCGGCGCTCTTTCTGGCGCTCGCCGATTGTTGCGCGAGCGCGGCGGCGCCGAAGCCACACGCAAGCAAAGCGACGCACGCGATCATTGGGCTGGTTCTTTTCACGAGATCATTTCCTGCCGGCGATGCTCCTCTAACGGGACCGTGAACGCGCCGAGCACCGGATAGCCGCCTTCGCATAGATGTCAGTATCACGGACAGGGTTGGCGACCTTGGTCTCCAACCTCCCACAAAGGTCGGCGCTAATCGGCATAGGGGGAACGATTGCCCGTCCTCCGCCGAGTAGGCCCGAGGAGTTGCACCTCGGGCCGCTCACAGAACCGGACGTAAGTCTCTCGACTTATCACGGCTCGTGCCACCCATCGAAGACTGCCGCCTTCCGCCGAGACCAGCGAGTTCTTTTGCGCTTCGCTACCCTTCACCTCCATCAGGTTGGGGCAGGACTTGCACCCGCTAGCTGCCGAACATGCACGGCGTACCACAAAAAAACGGCACGCCTTGGCGCGCCGCTTTAATGCCTTGATCCTCTGTTTCTTCCCTTACTTTTTCGCGTACCACTCCGAGTTCGTCGCCGTAAATGCCTGCCACTTCTCCGGCAAATCCTCCAGAGCAAAAATCGCCGTCACGGGACACACCGGCACGCATGCTCCGCAGTCGATACATTCCGTCGGATTGATATAAAGCTGCGTCACGCCCTCGTGTTCCGGTTCGTCTTTACGCGGATGGATACAGTCCACCGGGCACACGTCCACGCAGGCGGTGTCCTTCGTGCCGATACACGGCTCGGCAATCACATAAGCCATTCAACTTCTCCTTTGCTCAATTCCACTGGCCCTCGGCTCGCATAACGCCGCGGCATAATCTGTTTGCGCTTACGGGCGGTCCGAAAGGCTCACTTTGTAAGTGTACCCGTCGGCCTATCGTTTCTCAACTCTTCCGCCAGAATGCGCTGCGCCATATTTTCTAGGCGCTTAACGGTATTGTTTCAAACGGCGCTTCTTGTTTAGCCTGTGTTTGTACCTTATTCATTTCGAGAGGGCTCATGTTCGATCTCAAAGGCAATCGCATTACCTATTTCGGCCACAGCACTTTTTCCGTCACAACGCCCTCAGGCCAGGTCGCTCTCATCGATCCATGGGTCATGACCAATCCTCGCTGTCCCGAGTCACTGAAGAAACTCGATCGTCTCGACGCGATTTTTCTCACTCACGCTCACTCTGACCATTTGGGCGATCTCGTCGCGCTCGCCAGAAAATTCCGCCCGAAACTCGTGGCGAGTTTCGAGACCGGTCTCTGGCTTCTAAGCAAAGGTTTCCAGGAAGTCTCTCCCATGAACAAGGGCGGCTGGCAGCAGGTTGGCGATTTTCGCGTCAACATGACCCACGCGATGCATTCGAACTCCATCGAGGATGATGGCAAGGTCGTATACGGTGGCGAGCCGGCTGGCTACATCGTTGCTTTACCCGGTGGAGTCACCATTTATCACGCCGGAGACACGGCTCTGTTCGGCGACATGAAGCTCATCGGCGAACTCTATCAGCCGGTGATCGCGATGCTTCCCATTGGCGATCTCTACACCATGGGACCGCGCGAAGCGGCCTGCGCAATTCGGCTTCTGGGCGTCAAACACGTCATTCCCATGCATTACGCGACGTTTCCCGCACTCACCGGCACTCCGGAGGCCCTCAGCCGCGAAACGAAAGATGTTTCTGGCCTCACCCTGCACGCCCTGAAGCCAGGCGAGTCGCTCTGATCCGGCACACCCGCGACACTGCGTTTGCTTTTCCTGGACACGCTGCACCGGCTGTGGTTTACGCACTCTCCAGAAACTGTGCTACAAGCTAGGATTCATCTTCGTCTTGTCGCTTCAACTAGGTCGGTAAATCAATGAACTCTTTCAATACACTTACGCCACAAGGTGCCTGGAGTTCCGGAAAGCTTCTCATCGCCAGCCACGACGCAATTCTCCCGCCGTGCTGCATCAAATGCGAGCGCCCTGCCGAACCGGACTTCTTCCCCAAAAAGTTCCGTTGGCATCCGCAGTGGCTTTACATTTTTGTTCTGATCGCGCTGCTCATTTACCTCGTCCTTTCTCTCTCAATCAGCAAGCGCATGAAGCTGCAGCTTCCTCTCTGCGCT
>QHYO01000721.1 GCA_003224135.1 Acidobacteriota bacterium
AATGGCTCGCCGCATTGAGGAACAAACCAAAGGCGCGTTGTGCTTCAGCCTCGCCGCACTGTACCCCATGCTCTACCGCATGGAGCAACGTCGCTGGATTCGCGGTAGTTGGGAAACCAGCTCCAATGGCCGTCGCCGCCGCTGTTATCGGCTAACGCCCACAGGAAAGAAAAAGCTTTTACCCCTTCGGGATGAATGGTCAGAGTTGTTTGCCGCGCTACGCCGTTTGGCCAAGGTGTCGAATGCCTGACTGGCAGCAAATCGTCTCCGGCGAGCTCTCCGGCATTGCGCTCGAGCCTGACGAGAAGAGCCAGGTGCTCGAGGAACTCGCTGGGCATCTCGAGGAAGACTATCAGTCTTTGCTCAGCCAAGGCATTTCGGACGAAGGAGCTATCCAACGAGCACTCAAGCGCGTTGACGACTGGCAGGTATTGAAACAGATGATCGAGTCAGCTCGAAAAAAGGAGAATCCCATGCCCAAACGCGTAACCCAATTCTGGCTTCCCGCATTCTTGACGCTACTACTCTCGATGGTTCTTCTCACCGTCATTGAAGTATTTGGTCCCCATCCCTGGATCTCTCCAACGCCTGGTGGCCGCCTTCGCATGACTCCCGTCGCGGTGGTTTACGTTTCTTGGCTACTCTTCTTGCCGCTTATCGGTGCATTGGGAGCGTACATGTCGCGCCGCGCTGGTGGCTCAGCGCGAGTGGTCTTCTTTTCAATCGTTTTTCCCATCCTACCGTATCTGGCTTTTTTCTTGATTGGCTTGCCCTTGGCTCTGATTCTCGATCACCACGTCGCTCACAACATCACCATTCCCGCATTATTCGTCGGTCTGTCCGCCTGGGTAATCTTTCCCGCCGATGCACTCCTTGCCGGTGGTTGGCCTGTACATTTCTTCGCTTCGCGACGACTGATCTCGCGCCGCAGCGCCGGCAGCTGATGCTTGACCGGCAGCAAATAGTCCGGCAACGGCTCGCTGGGTTTGTGCTTGAGCCTGACGAGGGCATCTCGAGGAAGACTATCAGTCTTTGCTCAGCCAAGGCATTTCGGACGAAGGCGCCGCGCAACGTGCCCTCACGCGCGTTGACGACTGGCAGGAATTGAAACAGATGATCGAGTCAGCTCGAAAAAAGGAGAACCCAATGCCCAAACGTGTAGCCCAGTTCTGGCTTCCCGCATTCTTGACCCTCTTGCTCTCGATGCTTCTTCTTGCTGTAAGTCCAGCGTTTGGACCTAACCTTGGGTCGACTCCACTCCGGGTGCCCGGCTTCGCATGACTCCCGTCGCAGTCGCCTACGTTTCCTGGCTGCTTTTCCTGCCCTTAATCGGCGCGATGGGGGCGCATCTATCGCGTCGAGCGGGAGCCTCAGCGCGCGTAGAGCTAGCTTCCATCGTGTTTCCGGTCCTGCCTTATTTGGCTTTTTTTCTGATTGCCTTACCTGTGGCTATTATTTTTGACGACCGCGTCGCACAAAACTTCACGATCCCTGCATTTTTCATTGGTCTGTCCGCGTGGGTTATTTTTCCCGCCGCGGCGCTTCTCGCCGGCGGTTGGGCGGTGCGTTTCTTCGCTCCGCGACGACTAATCTCGAGCCGCAGCGCCGGCAGCTGAGCCGCGCCTATTCCAGTAACGAAAAAACGGCAATCCGGCCAACATCATCAGCAGCCCGATCGACGACCGTCCTGGGCGCTGAATGAAAATACTGACGGTCAGCGCGAGTGCACCCGCAACGAAAATTCCCGGGACCCATGGATAGCCCCAGCAACGATACGGGCGCGCCATTTGCGGCTCCGTTTTACGCAGACGGAACAGTGCCACGACGGCAAGCCCATAAAAAATCCACGCGGCAAAAATAAACAAGTTCGTCAGCTCTTCAAACGTCCCGGTGAGCGCCATCAGGCCAGCGAGAATTCCCTGAAAGATCAATGCCCGCGATGGCGTAAGAAATTTCGGATGGATTCCGTCGGCAATTTTGAAAAATATCCCGTCGCGTGCCATCGCATACGGCACCCGCGCTCCGCTCAATACCGACGAATTGAGCGAGCCAATCGCGGAGATCACCATCGCGAGCGTCATCCAGTAAGCTGCACCGTGCCCGGCCACGTGCTCCACAACATCCGACGCAATGTGCGATGAGTTGGCGACAGCATCAAAGGGAAGTACGCGAAGGCACGCGGCGCTGAAGAGCAGGTACACAAGCGCGACCAGCGAGACTCCACCCAACAACGCGCGTGGGAAATTTTTCTGCGGTTCCTCAACTTCGGAGCCTACAAGGTTCAAATCTTCCCATCCGTCATATGCCCAGAGCGCCGCCGCCAGCGCAGCGAGAAACGCAGCGAGTATGCCGCCATCCAGCGCCGCTGGCCAGATCGGGTCGGCCGGATGTGCTGATCCGCCTGAAAAAAAAGCCACTCCAATGACCAACAACACCGAAGCAATCTTTACGATCGTCAAAACTACTTGCACTGCGCCGCCGAGCCGTACGCCCAGGTAATTCACGATCGTCATGATCACCAGCCACAGCACTGCGACCGGCTGCGCCCAGGTAAAAACAAAATCGTATGGCTTCATCCATCCGTCAATTCCTGGGAAGTGCCACGCAAATATTGGCACGGCAACCGCGGGAATCAGAAAACTCAGAAATCGCGCAATACCGGCGGCGATAGAGGCCATCGAAGATGGACGGCCCACGATCGAATGCATCCAGCCAAACAGAAATCCCCATGCAGGTCCGAATCCGCGCCGAAGATAAGCGTATTCGCCTCCAGCTTCGGGAATTGCCGCGCCCAATTCAGCAAATGAAAGCGCACCGAACATGGAAAGCACTGCGCCAACGATCCAGGCAGCAAAAACAACCGAAACGAATCGTCCTACGCGCGCCATCTCCGCGGGTTTCAGAAAAATTCCCGTGCCGATCATGGTGCCTACGACAATCGCCGCGGACGCCCACGGTCCGAGTCCCCGGACGAGCTCCAGCCGTTTGCCAGTTGGTTCTGTGCTCATCCATTCTCCAGCGATGCTGTCTGATTTTCCGGCTGCGGCAATTGTGTTCGGCCGGCGTCGCCTACCAATCGGCTCACCAAAGCTCCTATGAAAAACGTCACGCACGCCCCGACAAGAACGTACCAAGTGTAGGCGACAGTCGTAAATTTCCACACTGCAATGATTGCTGTGAGTCCGCAGAACATTCCGCTAAGCGCGCCTCGCGAATTTGCGCGCCGGTCCAGCGTCCCCAGCAAAAACAATCCGAGCAAGCTTCCCAAGGGAAACGACGCGACCGTCAATCCTGTTTCGAGCAACGATCCCCAGCGCACAAATCCAAACGCCATCAGCACATCGCC
>QHYO01000727.1 GCA_003224135.1 Acidobacteriota bacterium
CGAGAATGTCCTGAATTTCCCAACTGCGCGGACCGAACGCGTGACCGACATGATCGGGCGACGAATAACTGACGGCTAGAAAATCCGTTCCGCCGCCCTTTCCAAGTCCGAGCTGATCCACTGCACGTTCCGCAAGTTTCGTCAGGTAGGTGTCGGCAAACGGGCTCATTTCCCACTGGTTGTAAAATGCTGGGTCGGGTTCGCTGCCGGCTTTGCCGCGAAGCGGGTGAGGAAACGTGAGCTCCCAACCTTCAGCAGCCTCCGCGCCGGTCGCTTGTTCGTCATAGAAATACGCGCTTTTCGGCAGCGAGAGTTCCCAGCTCTTGCCGTAATCCACCTTCATGGCATGGGCCTTCACAAAATCTTCGATGAACGGCATCGAGCCATAAGCGCTAGAGGTGATCCATGAGCCGTTGTCGAACCAGGTGACGGCGTCTGCCTTGTGGCCGCCCATCGTGACAGCCGCTCGCGCTTTCAACGAGAACGTGACCACGCGAGTCGAGCCGCCACTTTGAAAACGCAGCTCGTCGGAAAACGCCGGAAGCCGCATGCGCCACGCGGAATCTCCCCCCGTCGCGGAACCACCGGCATAGGCCAGGTTCGTGACGTTGGGATCGAATGTGCACGTCACCATCTTTTGCGAATCGCGATCCCACCACGCGTTCGCGATGATTCCGTGCGTTGCGGGAAACGCTCCGGTTGAGATCGTCGCGTGTCCGACGCAGGTTTCTGTCGCGGCGTAAGGGTATGCGGCTTCGCGGAACCACGCGCCTTCCTGCACCAGTCGCTTCAATCCACCGGTCCACTGCCCCTTAAACTTGTCCACGTAGTCGCCGCGCATCTGGTCCACAACCAGCAAGACCACAAGCTTCGGCCGCGCGCTTGGTGGCAATGGCGCCTGCGACTTCGCACGTGTACTGTGCGGAGGCGGCGCGGCATGCGGCCTCTGAGCATCAGAAAATCCCGCCATCAGAAGAGTCGTCAAATCGCAAACCAGCAAGCACTGTTTCAACCGCATGGGTCCGCCTTTCGCATCGTCGTGCAGTCTAGCACGGCTTCGAAACGCCGATTGTGAGCAGGGAGTTACACGCTTCGGCGGCCCCGCTTGTGCTAGAATTCCGCGCAATGAAAATCGTCGAAAAGGCACAATTGATGTCCGCGGCTGAAATTGACCGCACGCTGCAACGATTGGCGCACGAAATTGTAGAGAAAAGCGGCGGCACCAAGCACTTGGCTTTGATCGGTATTCGCCGGCGCGGTGTGCCTCTTGCGCAACGAATCGCACAGGCGATGCGCGGCATCGATGGCGTGGAAATTCCCGTCGGCACGCTCGACATCACCCTCTATCGCGACGACCTGTCCAAAGTTGCACCACAAGCGGTGCTGCAATCCTCCGACATCAAATTCGACGTGGACGGCATGAATCTGGTGCTGGTCGACGACGTGCTGTATACGGGCAGAACGATTCGCGCGGCCATGAACGGCCTGTTCGATCTCGGCCGCCCACGGCGCATTTCGCTCTGCGTGCTGATCGACCGCGGTCACCGCGAAATGCCCATTGAATCGCAGTACACCGGACGCGTCGTGCAGACCAGCGACAGCGAAATTATCGAAGTCCGGCTTCGCGAAATTGACAACGAAGAGCGCGTAGTCCTCGTGGACCGCGTAGAATAGAGACGCGACAACGTTTTGTGAACGATTGAATGACGCTACCGAGTTGGTTTCAGGGTTGTACTTCGAAACCCTGAGGTATAAAAGTTTGTGACCTATAGATTCCGTGATCTCCTGGCTCTTGAGCCGCTCTCTGCGGCCGAGCTCACCTTTCTTCTCGATCAAAGCAAGCCATTCCAGGAAATCCAGCGCCATCCGCTCAAAAAACTCGCCACGCTACGTGGCAAAACGGTCGCGCTCGCGTTTTTTGAAACCTCCACGCGTACGCGCATCAGCTTCGGCACGGCAGCTTCGCGGCTTGGCGCGGACACCATGAACCTGCAAGCCGAAGCTTCGAGCTTGAAGA
>QHYO01000723.1 GCA_003224135.1 Acidobacteriota bacterium
AAAGGCGGCTCACCACTGTTGTGGCAACACCTGTTCTGGTTCTTTGGCCACCCTGAGGTTTACATTGCAATCTTGCCGGCCATGGGATTGTGCTCGCAGTTGGTTTCCGTGTTCTCCCGTAAACCGATCTTTGGTTACAAGGCGATGGTGTACGCGATGTTATCCATTGGCATCATGGGGTTCATGGTGTGGGGCCATCACATGTTCATGAGCGGCATGAGCCCGTATTCGGGGTTCGCGTTTTCGGTGATGACCATGGCTATCGGCGTGCCCTCGGCGATTAAGACTTTCAATTGGCTAGGCACGCTGTGGGGTGGGAAGATCCGGCTTTCATCGCCAATGTTGTTCGCAATCGGATTTGTGTCTTTATTTGTCTCTGGTGGAATCAGCGGTCCTTTCCTCGCGCAGCCCGTGCTCGACATTCCTTTGCACGACACGTACTTCGTGACGGGTCACTTTCACCTGATCATGGGTGTCGCCTCCATCTTTGGTATCTTTGCTGCGACTTATTACTGGTTTCCTAAAATGTTTGGACGCCTGATGAATGAAAGTCTTGCGAGATGGCACTTCTGGTTCAGCTTGGTCGGCACTTACGCCATCTTCATGCCTATGCATTATCTCGGAATGGCGGGACATCCGCGGCGTTACTCTCAACTCACTGAAGTCGGCTTTCTTCACAACTTGCTCCCGCTGCAGAAATTCATCACGTACGTGGCGTTCATCACCATCGCCGGTCAGTTCATTTTCTTGTTTAATCTTTTCTGGAGCATGAAGTTTGGGAAGAAGGCGAGCGACAATCCCTGGGAAGCGACGACGCTAGAGTGGACGACCGCGACGCCGCCTCCGCATGACAATTTCGCCGGACGCACTCCCGTCATCCATCACGGGCCTTACGAATACAGTGTGCCGGGCGAGCCCCGCGATTACGTGATGCAAACGGATCCTTTGACCGTGGCAGTACGCTAAAAACTGTTATGACGATCCTCACAAGCGCAGCGAACTCTTCCCATGACGGCTTGCAGCAGCTGGAAATGCGGTTGCGGCGCGCCCGGTTGGGATTAGGAGTGGGCGTACTTGGGATCGTGATGGTATTTGTCTCTTTCACCAGCGCGTACATCGTGCGTCAGGGGTTGCCAACACTCGACCCTCGCACGAACACACTGGTTCACGATTGGTTTCCGCTGCCCCTGCCGGCACTCCTGTTCTTCAACACCGGCTTGTTGCTGATTAGCAGCGTGACCATGGAACTGGCTCGCCGCCAAGTTGCGCGCTTCACTACACCGATGCGTGCCGCTTCCATTCCCAATGTTTTCGCAGGTCGTGAAGGCACGATTCTCTGGCTCGCGTTAACCGCGATGCTGGGCCTTAGTTTCCTGAAGGGACAGTGGACTGTCTGGCGCGAGATGGAAGCAAGCGGCTTCTACGTAGCCAGTAGCCCCAGCAGCTCCTTCGTTTATCTTTTGACTGGAACACACGGCGTGCACTTGCTGGGTGGTATTTTTGCGTTGCTGGCGGCCGGAGCAACCCTACTGTTCCGGCAGTCGGCAGAATCGCGCGTGGTTGTCTTGGACGTGACCGCCTGGTATTGGCATTTCATGACTCTGCTATGGGTTTACATTTTGTGTCTGCTGGAGTTTGCGCGCTAACAGGAGCCAAACATATGGCTGAAGCGACATTGCCGCACGGTCGGCCAGAGGTCTACGAGCCTTCGCTGTTTGGGACATACTCCAAGAAAATCGGCATGTGGTTGTTTCTGCTTTCTGACTCGCTGACATTTGGCGCGCTGCTTTATTCCTACAGCTACGGGCGCATCTCGATCGCAAACTGGCCGACGCCTTTCCATTCTGAAAGCATCGTGAACGCCACGATCATGACGGCGTTTCTGCTCACGAGTTCCCTGACCATGGTGCTGGCCGTACGTGCGGCGGTACACGGCGATGCCAAAGCGCAACGCCTCTGGCTTTTGGCGACGATGGCCTGCGGCACGGGATTTGTCGTTCTGCACGGACGGGAGTGGAGCCACCTGATTGCGACGGGTCTGACTCTACCCGTTTTTCCAGCGATGCCAGGACACGCAACAACTGGCGAGTTTGCGGACGTAGCCAAGAACGTTCCGCAATTTCCCGCGACCTTCTTCGGTCTGACCGGAATGCATATGCTTCACGTAACGCTTGGAGTGGTTTACCTTGGCGTCGTTGCCCTGCGGCGAAATTTCATTCCTATTTTGCTTCTCTGCTGGTTGGGCGCTTGGCTGGGGACACCCTCCTACAGCCCATTCCACTATGGCGCTCACGTGTTACTGATAGCGGCAATTATCTGCTCCGTTATACTGTGGCTGAAGCCGAAAGTCTACGATGCTGCCGACGTGGAAGTTGCCGGACTCTACTGGCACTTTGTGGACCTGGTGTGGATGTTCATCTTTCCGCTGGTCTATTTGATGTCGGCCAGGATTATCTAGGAGACGCGAAGTTATGGAAGCATTCCAACAAATCATTGCGGAACAGGTGGCCGAACGACACCGCCATCACGCTAAAGCGCAGTTCTTCTGGGTTTGGGGTGCGCTGCTGGTGATGACGGCAATCGAGGTCTATCTGACCTATCAGAACTTGAAACCCGTTCGCATGCTGACCATCCTTATGGGCTTGTCGATCGTGAAAGCGGCCTTGATCATTGGCTTCTTCATGCACTTGAAATATGAAGTGTCGCGCATGAAATGGCTGACGATGAGTTCCCTGGTCATCTGTCTGGTCCTGATGTCGATCTTTTTCTTTCCGGATGCTTTTCGGATCCTCTATCTTGGAGTGAAATGAGTCGTCGGCTTGCCATTCTTAGCGTGTTTGTCTTCCTGTGGGCAGCGCCCGCTTTCAGCCAAGGATGCGCCATGTGCCGTAGCTCGGCCGAGGCAACCTCTAAAGACGGGCGAAAAGCTATCAGTAAGGGCGTGGTTATACTTTTGGTGCCACCTCTCGGAATCATGACTGTCGGGGTGTGGATGGCATTTCGCTATGGAAAGAGGCGGGATATCGAGCAAAGCCAACAGCTTGGATTTCTGGAATAGAAAAGAGGTTGGAATACGAGGTCCGAAGTAGAGTAAGGCACTTTGAAGTGCGCCTTGTGGTGGTCAAGGTTTGGCCGATGCGCAGGATTGCCTGAATGACGCGAACTGGGGCGCGATGAAAAATTAGTTCTCAGGGAATATCAGGCTGCGATACACGCCTTCTGCCGTTCCTCTGCTCACCAGGAAGTACTTCCTGTTCAAAACATTTATGCTGAGGAGACAGACTGCGAGCGCTTTGTCGTCGGGCCAACTCTGCCTACCCGCCTGCAAAGTGACGGCACATCATTCGTATCGCAACGCCTCCACCGGATCGACTCGCGTCGCCCACCGTGCCGGAAGATAGCTGGCCGCCAGCGCCACTGCCGCGAGCAATATCGGCACCGTAACGAAGGTAAGCGGATCTAGCGGAGAAGTCTCAAAAAGCAGCTTCGCGATCAATCGCGCTAGCAACGCTGACCCCGCCAGCCCCAAGCACGTGCCCGCGCCGATCAGCGCCGCCGCCTTGCCAAGTACCAGCCGCAGTACATCGGTTTGGGTTGCGCCCACGCTCAACATCTCCGGTTTTGGCTCTCCGTCCAGTCCTTCATGCAGTTGCGCTCTTGCAAATCCTGTTCTTAGTGGCGACAATCGCGGTTTTTGTTGCCGGCAAGTGAACTTGGTGCTGGGCCACTTCTATGGGCGTCCCTGTTATTCGTGCGAATCCGATTCGCAGTGTGCCTCGGGGCGCTGCAAGTTACCCAGAGGATCGAGGGCGGCTTGTCTGGGAAGGCACAGATCACGGGAAGTGACCCTGTAGGAACTTCCAGCAAATCAGAGCGCACGCGAGCGATAGAAAGGCCCTGTGCATATCTGCTCTTTTCTCATACCGCAGGCGACGACGGAACTGGTTCAAGCATGCGAAGGTACGTTCTATGACCCAGCGCCATCGTGCCAAACCGCTAAGGCATACAATAAGGAGTGGTGCATTCAGTCCGATGGGGAACGGGGGGCAGCGCCGAGGCGAGCGTCAGCTACTTGCCTTTTGATATTTGTCGCGCTGGAATTTACCGCCGTCAACGT
>QHYO01000119.1 GCA_003224135.1 Acidobacteriota bacterium
GTCCCGTGCATCCAATGGAATGGCGGCGAATGAGGACGAGGATGGTGCGTATGACGCTGGATGGTATCGTCAGAATGACTCTGCTTGGGTTCCTGGTGTCAGGAGCGGCGGCGCAGGTGTCACCGCAGAGTCCGCCATCGCTTGCGGATGGGGCGGAACAGAGTTCACGGTCCTCGCAAGCACGGTCGCAGGTGGAGTTGAACCGTTTTTCCCTCTTGAGTGGAACGTCGATTGACGTCGCCCCGGACTGGATCGAGCGCGAGCAGATGCCGCTGCCGCCTTCTCCGAGACTAGCGCCGTTTGCGCCACACGTGACGTTCCTGGAATTTTCGGCGCTGGAAAATCCGAGAATGCATTCGGTGTTGCGGATCGCAACGACAACCAATTCATTCCTCGGAGGCGATGAGGTTGCTCTGGATACGCAGATGCACAGCGCCGCGGGTTCGGGGAATAGTCTCGCGGATTATCTATTCTACTTTTTCTTTTCGCCCCCGAGGGATTGCCTGGACGGGGGTTCGGAGGCTTTCACGAAGGCGAAGAGCCAGGCAGGAACTCCGGACCAGGCGGTTTCCCCGGACCTGAATATTCCGACGTACTGCAAACACGCGCCCACGCTGGCGGATTTTTATTCAAGAGAGTTGAGCCCGGGCATCACGTTTCAATTTACGAATGGGGTGGAGCGCGCGAGCGGGATTTATCCGGAGTTTTATCTGGCGCCGATGGAAAAAGTGGAGGCGAACGGGCTGTCGTTTTACGTGTTTGAGGCGCAGGGACGCAGGGAGCTCGACCTGGCGACGGTGGACCACTTCAACCTGCCCGATGAATTGCAGGGCGCGCAGGCGGATTTCTTCTTGGCAATAGGTGCGCCGAGTCCGTTTCCGTTTGTTCTGGACCGGCAGAGGAAAAATGTTCCGCTGATCGAAGTGGCATATGGCGGAATTGGGCTGGGCCCTGATAAACGTGACATTTTCATGAGGCTGCTGCGACAAGTCCGCTCACGGTAAAGCCAGGCTCGCGGGAACTTCCAGCATTAATTTCAACGGCTCGTGGCGGCCCCGGTCGGAGCCTGGTTGATCGCTTACAGTTGCCTTGCCCGCGCCAGCCACAGCGTACGTCATTCGTAGATTCTTGGAGTTGTCGATGGAGCGCCTGGGCTGCGCATCTTCTAATCCTTCTTTGTCGGTAGCCCTGCCGCCACCCAGCCCTTCCAACCGCCGTCCATTGACTCCACGTTCGTGTATCCCATCTTCTGCAAATTGTCAGCGACCAGTGCGGAGCGAAATCCCCCTCCGCAATAAAGAATCATTTTCGTCGAAGTCTCCGGCACTTGTGTTTCAATGTCGCGCTCAATCACTCCTCTTCCCATGTGCACCGCTCCGGGCAGGTGACCCTTCTCCCACTCGTTATCCTCTCTTACATCCACCAGCAAAAATTTCTCACCGGAGTCCATTCGCAGCTTCACATCCGCGACGTTGGTCTCCTTCACCTGCTTTTTTGCCTCATTGACGAGCTTCAGGAACTGTGGCGAGTGCGCCATCGAAATTCTCCTTCCCTGAATTCACTCAATCGAGTTCACTACGCGAGAGTAACACGCGCAGATTTCCCGTGCCTCCCGTCTTCCCTTTCCCGGGCGGGTTCGCGATCGCCAGGATCTGACCTCAGGATTTGCTGGATCTTAGTTGGCGCTCTTCTTTGGAAAACTTCGTACGTAGTGCACCAGGCCCCAAACTTTTGCCGGAGCCAGCCGGTCGCCCTCGCCGATCATCTTGTCTTTGCCTTTTACGATGAGGTCGAAAATCTCTCCGTCAGAAATTCCGCCGAGCGCATCAGCTGCGTGCCAGTCTTTCATCTTCAACTTCATCGATTCCACCAGGTCGCCTTTTCCGTCTCCGTTGGCGCCATGGCACATCGCGCAATCGTAGCCGAATATTTTCTTCGCCGCCGCGAGAACTTCGGGCGCCGCCTTGACAGGATTTTCTTTTTTCGTAGCTGCCGTTGCCGGTGGCGGAGTCTCCGCCGGCTTCTCCTGCGGAGCATTTTGCTGCGCGCATAGAACGCCCAAACTCATCACTAACCCAGTACCCAAGACCTGGAGAATATTGCTCATAATCTCCTCCCGACGAGAAATTGCTTTGTGGCCCCCCAAAGAGGTCACATTTCGCACCGGTCAAAATGTTCAGGAATCTATGCGACGGAGTCTACACCCATGCGGCTCAACCGGCGCAAAAACGTTACAAATTGTTCAATCATGCAGCACGGACTTGTCCTTCTCTTCTTTCTTCATTGCAAATCCGTGCCTATTCCAAATCTCTCCAATTTGGACCCGTACAAATTTCCACCCCTAACGGCACTTCCAGCTTGTATACGCCCTCCATCTCCTCGCGCACCAAGTCTTCCAGCACCGTCTTTTCCTTTGGCGGCGTCTCGAACACCAATTCGTCGTGCACCTGCAGAATCATCTGCGCCTTCAGTTTCTCTTTCTTCAGCCGTTTCGCGATTGCAATCATCGCCAGCTTGATCAAATCCGCCGCCGTTCCCTGCAATGGAGAATTTAGCGCCGTCCGTTCAGCAAAATTCCGCAACTGCACCTGCGGAGAATTAATCTCCGGCATCGGCCGTATCCGTCCAAACAAAGTTTTCGTCTCGCCACTTTTCCGCGTTTCCACCAGCACACGATCTAGATACTCTTTCACGCCCCGATATCGCGAAAAGTAGGCATTGATGAACTGCGCTGCCTCTTTCTGCGCGATCCCCAGCTGCTGTGCCAATCCAAAGGCTGACAGGCCGTAAATGATCCCAAAATTGATGGCCTTCGCCGCGCGCCGGTGTTCCGCGGTCTGACCCATCGGCCCCACGCCAAACACCTCCTGTGCCGTGCGCGCGTGAATGTCTTCACCATTGCGAAATGCTTCCACCAGCACCGGGTCCTTCGAAAAGTGCGCCATGATACGAAGCTCAATCTGCGAGTAATCCGCCGAAAGCAG
>QHYO01000725.1 GCA_003224135.1 Acidobacteriota bacterium
CCAGGTCGCTAGCTTTGATAACGCAACCGGCGTTCAGGTCAATCCGCCGGACGGAGACAATAAATAATGCGTAGAACTCTTTTTGCAGGGGCAATTCTCTTCGGCTTGGTGTGCTTCGTTCCCGGTAGTTCTTCGCTTGCTGCGCCTACCGACGACCATGGCAAGCACGGCGGAGGGCAAAAGCACGACCGCGACGACGATCGCCGCGGTGATGATGCTCGTCACGGTGATCGCGACCGCCACGAAAACGACAACGGAAGACACAAAGGCTGGGACAATCCTCACAATCCCCACTCCTCCAACTGGGACTACGATCACGATCGCATCCGGCCTGGCCGCCACTATCCGCACGGCCGCTACGAACACGTGAAACAACACTACATTCTTCGCGGTTACGACGTTCGTACGCGCAACATCGTCCTCTACGACCGCTCCAATTGGGTCGTCGCTACCTACGACGTACCTCACTGTCGAGATTGGAATTGGGATCGTGACGATGTCTACGTCTACGATGACGACCACCACGCCGGCTGGTATCTGCTCTTCAACGCAAGGCTCGGACGCTCCGTCCACGTAGAATTCTCCGGCGTCCGCTAAAGGCCGACCCATAAATGTATTTCAGGGGGGTCGAAGCGAGGAATCTCTTTCTCTTCGGCCTTTTCCCTTTTCACCACTTTGGCTACTGCTCCATCGATACCCGTTTTTCAGACCCTCTTTCGCTTGGCCCTCAGATAATTCCACGGGTTGCTTGGCGGAGGGCCGAGATGCACGCAAATTGATCCGCAGCCGCTAGCGGTGATTATTCACTTCGCCCAAAAAATGAAGTGACGTAGAGTTTCTCGATGGAAAGAGAAGCGAAAAGGACTGTGACTACCTTCGCTTTCGTAATGGCTTCTATTGTGCTCCTTTTGGCCTTGCTCTGGCTTTGGCTTTGGTTGGGCAAGTGGGACTTATGATGCTCACACCTGTTGGCTCCCTGTGATACGTTGAGCTGGAACCGGAAGGCAAAATGGAAATCGCGGACAAAGATTCCAAGTTCCGCAAGCTCTTTGCCGCCAAACGCGGGGCCTCATGATGGACTTTTGGAGATCTGCCATCCGGCAGCAGTTCCATGCCGCGATCGACATGCTCGCCAACGCGATCGAAGCCTGCCCGGATTCTGTGTGGTCCGGTGAGACACCGCGCGCGTTTTGGTACCTGGCCTTTCACGTGCTCTTCTTCCTCGACCTCTATCTCTCGGAAGAAGACGAATCCCGATTCCATCCGCCACCACCGTTCGGTCTCACCGAACTCGAGGACGAGGTTGTCCCGCCGGAGCGCGCCTACGGAAAGGACGAACTGCTCGGCTACCTCGAGCACTGCCGCAAAAAGTTGGAGACCGTGATGGCGGGAATGACAGAAGCCTGGGTTACGAATCCCTGCCCATTCTCGTATCGCAACCTGAGCAACGGTGAACTGCTCCTCTACAACATGCGGCACGTGCAACATCACGCGGCTCAACTGAACATGCTGCTGCGTCAGGCGACAGATTCGGCGCCCCGTTGGGTGTCCAAGGGCCCTCAGAACGTCAAAATCTGACCCTCAATGGGAATGTGCGAATGAAAGGTCTTGTCCTCGTCACACTTCATTGGATGTGAAGCGCTGCAGCCAGGGCTGCGCCCAGCGACAATAATCACGCGTCAGGACCCGCGTGGGAAAATAGGGGAAGGGAGGCCCCGAATACAGCCGGTTCCTCCTCGCAACTTTCTTACCGCATGTCCTTACTGGACAACGTTAATCGGCCCGACATTGAGCTGTTTCAGCGCCGGCTCGATTTTCGCGCGGTCTCCGACGCCCACTACGATGGTTGCTTCCGGATGTAAATACTGTTTCGCAACCCGTAGGGCATCCGTGCCCGTCACCTTGTCAATCTGCGCTGGCAGGTCGCGGTAGTATTCGACCGGCAGCCCAAATACAAACTGCTGCCCGATCGTCGAAGCCGTCTCTCGTGTGGTTTCAAACAGTCCAACCAGCGTCTTGGAGAACGAATCCTTCGCCTTCTGCAATTCCTCCGGCTTCAGTTCTTCTTCGCGGATTCGCGTGACCTCCTTGAACAATTCCTGCGTCGCTGGCGCCGTGGCATCCGTGCGAATCGCGCCGCCCGCAAAAAACGGCCCGACGCCGCGTCGATATTGGAAAAACGATTGCGCGCCGTAGGTGTAGCCATGTTCCTCGCGAAGGTTCATGTTAATTCGGCTGGAAAAAAGTCCACCGAGCGCTGTGTTCATCACTTCCAGTGGCACGTAGTCCGGAGTGTTCCGGCTCGCGCCCAGGCTCGAAAGCAGCAACGCTGTCTGCGGCGCGCCTGGCTTGTCAACGAGCGCAACGGACTTTGCAGGTGATGACGGCGTAACCAGCGCCTGGCTGTTGGTCGCATTTCCGCTCCACGCGCCAAAATATTTCATCGCCAGCTCCTTTGCCTGGGCAAGATTCAAATCGCCAGCAATCGCCAGCACTGCATTCGACGGAACGTATCCCTGTTTCCAGAACGCCGTTAAATCATCCCGCCTGATCGACTTGTTCGACGCTTCCGTGCCGAGCACCGAAAATCCGTACGGACTATTTGGAAACAACACATGGTTCGCGGTGCGCAGCGCCAGGGAGAATGGTTCATCATTCTCTTGCAAAACGGCAGTTACGCGCTGATTGCGAATGCGCTCTACTTCTTTTGCGTCAAATGCCGGATGCAGCGTCGCGTCCGAAAGCAGATCGAACCCACCGCCCGTGTTCCAGCTGAGCGCCGATAGCGACACCGAAGCGCTGCTGTAGCCGGCCTGAGTAGCGATGGTTGCACCGATCTGATCGGTATCCTCTGCGAATTTCAGCGCTGAACGCGCCGCCGTTCCTTCGGTCAGCATGTCCGCCGTGAAACCGGAAAGCCCCGGCTTGTCCAGTGGATTCAATTCACTTCCGCTGATCGTGTACAGCGTCGCTGCCACCAATGGAAGATTGTGCCGCTCCACAAGATAAATTGTCAGTCCATTCGCCAGTTGCGCTTTCTCCGGAACCGGCAAGCTGAATTTCGGTAAGGGTCCAGGCGTCGGCGCCTTCGCGCGCCACGGTTCATCGGCCATCGCTACTTTGCTTTCGCCCGCTTCTTTCGCTTGTCTTTTGTTTTCTTCGTCGGATGTTTTCGGAACATCATCAATCACTTTCTTGCCAGGAACTGCGTACACCACCGCGCCGGCGGCCTTCTTGAATACTGTTTGCGCCACTTGCTTGATATCCGCTGGAGTCACTGCATCGAATCGCGCCAGGTCTTTTGAAAAATAATCCGGGTTGCCGAGAAACTGGTTGTAATAGTTCAGCCGGTTTGCCACGCCGTTCGTGCGTTCGAGGCCCCGCACCAGTGCGGTCTCCGTGACGTTTCTCGCACGCTCCACTTCTGCCGCGGACGGCCCTTCTGCCTGCAACTTCGCCAGCTCCGCATCAATCGTCTTTTCAAGATCTTCTGGTTTCACTCCCGGCTTTGCCGTTACTGTCAGTTCAAAGATTGATCCGAGCCGCGTTTCTTCAGTACTTGTCGAGACGTCCTGCGCGATCTGTTTCTCGTATACCAGGCTTTTGTACAACCGGCTGCTCTTCCCACCACCCAAAATCTGCGAAAACAAATTGGACTCCGCATCTCCCTTTTGGAAAACGGGCGGAGTGATCCATCCCATGTAAACGCGCGGCAATTCGACCTGGTCGGTCACTACCGCTCTGCGTTCGGAAGTAATCGGCGGAGTTGTCGCCGTAACTTTCGGCACCTCTGGCCCTGCTGGAATTGAGCCGAAATATTTTTCCACCAGCGCTTTGATCTTCGCTTTGTCGAAATCTCCAACAATCGCAAGCGTGGCGTTGTTCGGCGTATAGTACTGCCGGAAAAATTCCCGCACATCTTCAAGCTTTGCCGCTTCCACATCCGCGTGTGACCCAATCACTGCGGGATAATACGGATGCCCTTTCGGAAAAAGCAGGTGATACAAGCCTTCTTCCGCCAAACCGTATGGAGTGTTTTCGGTGGACTGCCTGCGCTCATTGCGCACCACGTCGCGCTGATTCGCCAACTTCTCGATATCCAGCGTGCCCACGAGATATCCCATGCGGTCGCTTTCCAGCCAAAGAGCCAGTTCCAGCTGATTCGAGGGAATCGTCTCGTAATAATTCGTTCGATCGAAATTCGTCGTTCCGTTGATGTCCGTCGCGCCCGCCCCTTCGAGGTACGCGAAGTGCGCTTTTCCTCCGACATGTTGCGAGCCCTCGAACATCATGTGCTCGAACAGGTGCGCGAATCCTGTCCGTCCCGGCCGCTCATTCGCCGGCCCAACGTGGTACCAAAGATTTACCGAGACCAGCGGCAGCGTGTGGTCCTCGGATAAAATCACTTCCAGTCCATTCTTCAGCTTGTATTTCTCGAACGGAATGGTCGGCAGCTTTCGCCCAGGCGACTGCGCCGTCGTTTGCGCGCTCGCACTGGTAAACAGTGCCGCAAAAACCAACAACACCTTTGCCAAAATCCTCATGTCGAAACGGACCATTATCGTTCTCCCCTATCCTGTTTCTCACGGACCTATCTGTCAAAACGTCTGTTACACCGGAAATGTTCCCTCCCCGCCTTGTGACCGTGAATGCAAATGAAAGCTAGTTTGGCTGACCCAAATTCTCCAGGAAAAATTGTGTTACTCGATTCATAAGGAAAATCCGCGCCGGCGGATCCGAAACACCATGCCCTCGCCCCGGAAATGGCAGCACTTCGACCGATTTCCCCTCCTCGATGAGTTTGTCCAGCAATGACAGAGTGTTCGCGAAATGCACATTGTCATCTTCGGTTCCGTGTGCGATCAGCAGTTTGCCGCGCAATTGCCCGGCTTTTTCAATCGGCGAAGAGCTCTGGTAACTCTCTGCGTTTTGCGGCAGCAGTCCCAGATACCGCTCCGTGTAAATCGTGTCGTAGTAGCGCCAGTCCGTGACTGGTCCGCCCGCGAATCCTGCCTTGAAATCCTCCGGGTCTTCAAACATGGCGTGCAGCGTCATGTGCCCGCCGTAGCTCCATCCCCAAATTCCGATTCGGCCGGCGTCTATCCACGGCTGCCCTTTTAACCACGCGACGCCATCCCGCTGGTCGGACATTTCCTGCGCGCCAAATCGGAAATGAATCGGCTCTTCAAACAAATGTCCGCGGCCCGCCGAACCGCGATTATCCACGGCAAAAATTGCGAACCCCTTTTGCGCCATCAGTTGATGCCACAAAAACGTGGAACCAGCCCACGCATTCGTGACCACTTGCGCGTGCGGCCCGCCGTAGGTGTACACCAGCGCCGGATATTTCTTCGCAGGATCAAAATTTGCCGGCTTGATCATCCAGGCATTCAGCTCCATCCCGTCGTGCGTTTTTAACTTCATGAATTCCACTGGCGACAGATGATAGTCCGCAAGCTCGGCAACCTTGTTGTCATTCAGCGAAACCATCGAGTTGCCATCCGCTCTGCTTACGCGCTGCGATGGCGGAGTCATCGCGTTCGAATAGGTGTCGACGAACGCTCCCGCATCCGGCGAAAACTGGATGGTGTGGGTACCGTCCTGCTTCGTTATTCGCGCGAATCCTTTTCCATCCAGTCCCACTCGGTATAGATGCCTGTCGATCGGCGTCTTTTCCGTCGCCT
>QHYO01000724.1 GCA_003224135.1 Acidobacteriota bacterium
CAAAGGCGCGGTGGGCAAAGTTTAGGGCCGAGAAGAACAAGAAAGGGTGACAACTGTGAGCGGTGAATCGGAGCGTGGGTCATGGCAAGCAGCAGAACTCGTGTAACTACGACAATCCGTCACGACAACCCGGCTCCTCGCAAGCGAAGGAAAAAGTCCAATGCGGCGGTTATTGCCATCATTATTCTACTTGCGCTCGCGTTCCTGGTCGCGCGAACGAATCAGCGCAGCGGCATACATCGGGCGCGACCAGCTTCCGTTGCTCACTAAAAGGATGATGAATATGAACGTTAAGGAACTCCGAGAAAAACTCTCAACCTGGACGATAACACAAGGGTTGTCGTGTACTGGGAAGAAGGAAGCGAACAGAAATTCTTCGGCATAGATGATGTATCGCTGACGCGGGGAACTCCGCAGCGACTTGAAGGCAAGCCAGGATTCACCTTTGACTCTAAAGGTCCGGTGGAATGGCTGTTTGTTAGCGTCAGTCCCGAGTAAGATTTCTCGCTCCCCCGAAATCGTAGACTGCCGTTCGCAAATTAGGGGGAGTCTAGCCGCCAATCGATCAATCAATGCTGGCATCGCGTCGTTCGTCAAATGATCCAGAAATTGAGTCATCGTATTAATTCGCTTTCGGCGGGTTGTATTCAACTGATCCGCGCAATTGCGGGCCGCTGTCGAATCGAATGTCATTGAGCTAGAAACGTTCGAAGGAACATAATACGTAGCCCCACTGTCCGGCCAGACGGCGGGAATAGCGAGCTCCATTCGCACGATCGGACCATCGCCGTACAAGGGACCGTCCGCTCTTGCGAATGCAGGGGCTTCGCCAGTGAGCACCCATGCCTGAGTATCCGGCGGCTGTTTTCCTATGAGTGAAGCTATCGCGCCAGCTATGCCACCGATCCTTACTTTGATGGAGTACAGCAGAGCCTTGTGATTGTAGCTACCAATCGAAAAAGGCTTTTGGCCTTGTGGAGTGATCTCCAAGTTGACGAGCCGCGGCTTTGGTGTGGCTGCGACGTAGGAAACGGTCGTCTTGGGAACATCCGGTTGGACGTTCTTCAGCAACGTGAACAATATGCCGTTCGCCACATCGGGTGGCAGTTCCAGGCGCTTTGAGGTCACTTTCTCCTGGTTATGATCGTCTGTGTAGCGAACTGTGACCTCGCCACTAGTGGCATCGATTGAGGTCTCTAAGCGGCGTTTGAAGGCAGGTCCTTCCCGGAGGACATGATCGCGTAAAAGATGGAACGTACCGCGCTGCGAGAAAACAGTCGTCTGATCGTAGAATGAGCCGTCCTTAAATTTGAACCACATGTGGGTTGTAACACGGTCGCCCTGTGAGACCTGTGTGGACTCGCCATCGGCAATGGGTTTGCCATCAGGGGTTCGCAGAACGAGAAAACCGTGGGACACGCCTTCCCTGTAGCGAACAGCTACCGATTCCGGCATTAGCGCTGTGGACGAAAGCAGAGAAGGGAGTAAGAAAAGAAGGAGCCGAAGTGAACTGCCGCGAATGATCCACTGAAACATCAGAGATGAAACCACCGTTGTTGTCGAATGTCAGAATTCTGCTCTACGCGGAGCGCTCTCCATTGTGCCCGCCGTTCACGGCACGCTCCGCACATGTGAGCCTAGAATGCGTTCAAAAATGCCAGCAATCGGTATGTCGCTG
>QHYO01000726.1 GCA_003224135.1 Acidobacteriota bacterium
AAGCTGCTGAAGCCTCTGGTGTAAAGGGTCGCGAAGGCGACTTGGCAAATCTGTAGGCCGTAACAGTGTGAACGCTGAGCAGGCCTCGAAAAGGGTTTTACAGGAGCCGACCCGCCTGAGATTCGGGGAAGGCCGAAGACGATGGGAATGTACGAGCGAACAAGTTTCCATCGGACCTGTCGGGGTAGTAGCGACGGCATGCGGATGAAGGGGATCAAGCGCAACACGGGAAGCCCCAGCGGTGGTCGCAGTACGGACCAACTGGCAGCTCGCGAGAGACAGGCCGGGCCGTCTGGGGTGTCGGAGAGGCTCGTAGTACTGACGAAGCCGGGTAACTCCGGTGGAGGGAAGGAGCCTCAGTTGAAAGGAAACGCAAGAAGCAACGAAGGACCGAGGGATTGGCGATGAGCCTAACAACTCCACTAAGCGTTCAGAAGTTGCAGACGGCGTTGCACGACAAAGCGAAGGGGTCGCCCAACTTTCGCTTCTATGCTCTGTACGACAAGGTGTATCGAGAAGACGTGATGGCATTCGCCTATGAATGTTGCAAAGCAAACCGCGGAGCAGCAGGCGTAGACGGCCAAACGTTTGAGGACATCGAAGAGTATGGGGTGAAGAAGTGGTTGGACGAACTGACGCAAGAGCTGAAAAGTAGAACGTATCGACCGCAGCCCGTACGGCGGGTGTGGATACCCAAGCCGGACGGAAAGCAGAGGCCGTTAGGAGTGCCCGCGATCAAAGATCGCGTGGCACAGACGGCGGCAGTGTTGGTGCTCGAACCGATATTCGAGGCCGACCTGCAGCCGGAGCAATATGCCTATCGGGCAGACCGCAGCGCGTTGGATGCCGTGAGGCATGTCCACAAGCTGCTCAACACCGGCCATGAACAAATTGTAGACGCGGATTTAAGCGGCTACTTCGATAGTATTCCCCACGCCGACCTCCTAAAGTCGGTGGCTCGACGGATCGTCGACGGAGCGATGCTGCATTTGATCAAGATGTGGCTGGAAGTTCCGGTTGAAGAGACTGACGAGAAAGGGAATAAGCATCGGAGTACGCGCAATCGGGATGAGGGACGGGGAACCCCACAGGGAGCTCCGATCAGCCCGTTGCTCAGCAACCTGTATATGCGTCGATTCGTGCTGGGATGGAAGAAGCTCGGACACGAGAAGCGTCTTGCTGCATACATCGTTAACTACGCCGATGACCTGGTGATCTGCTGCCGTGGCCAAGCGGAAGAAGCGCTGGCTAGGATGCGAGACATCATGACGAAGCTGAAGTTGACGGTGAATGAAACGAAGACGCGGGTCTGCAAACTGCCGGAAGAGAAGTTCGACTTTCTGGGATATACGTTCGGTCGATGCTATTCGACGAAGACGGGGCGGGCCTACCTCGGCACGGTTCCGTCAAAGAAGCGGGTGATCCGCATCTGTGCGGCGATAAGCGAGATGACCGGACGGGAGCAAATCCAGTTGGACCCGAAGCAGGTGACAGCGAAGCTCAACCGGACGATGATCGGGTGGGCCAACTACTTCTGTCTTGGGCCCGTCAGCAAAGCCTACCGCGCGGTGGAGAGACACTCGCGCAAGAGGCTGCGACAGTGGCTGTGTGCCAAGCACCAAATCTCGTGGCAAGCGACCCGGAAATTTCCGGACGAAATGCTTCATGAGGTGCTGGGCTTAATCCGTCTCACCAGACGGACGAGCAGTTTTCCGTGGGCGTCACCGTGAGTCTTTCTCCGAGAGCCGGATGCGGTCGTTCCGCACGTCCGGTTCGATGAGCGGGGTGTGGAATCAGTGGCACGGCGAGGCTAGTGAGGCACCGACCAACGAAAGGGTCGGCTAACGGATAGGCTTCACCTACACCACCGCGCCACACCTCGACTCCACCAATAAATAGAAAAAGGCTGTTGCTTCATGGCATAACTCTTTTGTCTAGAAAGAAATCCTGCCAAGAAGGAGCAACAGCCTTATGAGCACAGAGTGTAACCAGTTTGTCTTGGGATTGCAGTTCGACGGTGGAGCGATCACCAGTGACGGCGGTGGTCTGCTGCTGCGGGAGGTCGAAAAGCGCATCGGGATGCTTCACCAGTTTGCCGCCTGCTTCACCGATTATCGGAATGCGGATCTGATCGAACATACGGTGGCGGAGATGGTGGCCCAGAGAGTCTATGGTCTGGCCCTGGGCTACGAAGATCTGAACGATCATGAGGAGTTGCGTAATGATCCACTGCTGGCGGTGTTGGTGGAGAAGGCGAATCCAAGCCAAGAAGCTTTGGCAGGGAAGAGTACTCTGAATCGACTGGAACTTACGTGCGAGACGGCCAGTCGGCGGGAGCGCTACAAAAAGATCGTGCTGGATCACGGAGCTGTGGACCGCCTACTGGTGCAGGTCTTCCTCGAGGCCCACCAGGAGGCGCCGCAAGAAATCATCCTGGACCTGGATGCGACCGACGATCCGTTACACGGGAAGCAGG
>QHYO01000728.1 GCA_003224135.1 Acidobacteriota bacterium
GATTCAGAAAGTGGTCACTGGCGAGCAGCCCGTAGGGAATGATTTGCATGTTGCGCCCCGGCGATACGTGCTCCAGGCCACCCACCGGCTCGAATTGCTGTGTGATCCCCTCTACGCGCTGTGTAATGTACGGCCAGTAGTCATATTCGCTTTTGCGCAGCACCACACGATAGAGCGCGACGCCCCAGGTCTGTTCAGGCGCATGCGAAAACCGCAGACTCTTAAAGGGAATGGAAAACCACACGAGGTAGCCGTCCGGCGTCAGTCGGCCTTCGTTATTCCAAACCGTGTCAAAACTGAAATCGTAAGTCTGACCCTCGCTGTAGATGGAATCGGACTGGATCCCGAGTGGATTCGAATAGAACACGTAGGCCCGATGGTGGTCGCGAAAAGTGTCCAGTAAAACGCCGACGCCGTCGTCTTGATCAACGTCTTCGCGTTTTGAAAGATGCGCGCGTACTTGGCCGCCGTCGTAGCACACAAAAACCACGTAGAGATTCTTGTCATCATAGGAGAGATAGGCGGCTGTCTTTTCGGTGGCTTCGTTCCCGTCGCCCGGAACATATTGGCGAAAATCGTCGACGACGAGTTCGGCTTCGCGCGTCCTGCTTTCGAGGAAATCCTCGAGTTTCGGAGCTTTGCTGACCCTCGGTATGCGCGCGAGCGGAATGGTTGCCCTGCCAGGAAGGGGAGGGGAGGGCTTTTGAGCCATTCCCACCTCTGCAAAGCACAAGAGCACACATCCCAGATGAAAGATCCGACGACAGGGCCCCATGCGTTGCAACGCTTATATATTGCCGGAGAAAATCCTGCAACAGCCAAGTCGTACTGTTGTTTAGTGATTAACCTTGTGAGGGTGAAATTTCATAACGCCAGGTCAGTTCGGCACTCTTCCTTAAGGTTGCGGCCACCGAGCAATACTTTTCTTCGCTTAACTGGATCGCCCGCTTGACTCCACTCTCTTCCAGTTTACCGCTGAGACGGAAAAGAATTTCGAACTTGGTCCAAACTTGCGGCGGCTCGGGGGCGCGTTCACCCGAACAAATTACCTCGAGAGACACAAGTTTCTGCCGTTTCTTCTCGAGGATGATGACAATGTCGGTCGCCGTGCATGCGCCCAACGCCATCAACAGCAACTCCATTGGTCCTGGTCCGGTGTTTGAATTGCGATCAGAGTCCATTGCCAGTGTATGTCCCGATGGACTTACCGCAATAAACTTCTGTTCGCCGGTCCATCGCACGGTTGCCGTTTGCATCACGCTCCTCCTGTCTATTTAGAGGATATCAGCCCTGTACCGGCTGATGGCCATTGTCTGGTCGGTTGCTAGATGCAAAACGCCACCGAGGCGCTAAGGTTGATTTCGCAGTCCAGCGTTAGTTAGCTATTCCGGCTTGGTGTTAAGGATGCAACTTCGATGATGGGATTGGCTTGTTGCCGCATCACGCGAACGAAAATTTCCACGATGCGCGCGTCAAACTGCGCGTTGGCGCAGCGCTCCAATTCTGCCAGCGCTTCTTCCGCCGAACGGCCTTTCTTGTACGTGCGGTCGCTGGTTATGGTGTCGTAGGCGTCCGCCACAGCAACAATGCGCGCGCCCAGCGGAATCTGCTCTGCGCGTAGTGCTTCCGGATAACCAGAGCCATCGAAATATTCGTGATGATGATGAACCATCTCGCGTATCCGGGCGAGAGGCTTCAACGGTTCCAGGATTTTTGCGCCAAAAACCACGTGGGATTTCATGGTTTCCCACTCGTCGGGATTCAAGGGCCCGGACTTGTTCAGGATCTGTTCCGGAATTCCAACCTTGCCGATATCGTGCAGCACTGCGCCCAGCCGGATCTCGTCGATCTCGGCATCGCTCATCTCCATGGCTTCCGCGATCAGCGCCGCATAGGCAGACACTTTCTGCGAATGTCCCTGGGTGTAGTGATCTTTGGCGTCAATGGCGAACGCCAGCGAAGTCACCGTATCCAGAACGGCCTGTGGCAGCGCCTGCGGTCCCGCGTCCTCCGGAACTTCCTGGGCCACGGTCACCCCATTTCCGGCTTCGGTCGCTGCAAGAGATTCCGTGAACTGTTTCAGCCGCTGGTAAATCTCTTCGAATGCGTCCGGGCCAGTGGCGAACAACCGTTTGAGCGTCACACCGAGGTACGCTTCCAGCACGTCTTTTTTCCATTTTTTTGCTTCGCCCGGATCGAAATGGTCGGCGGTTGAAACGGCGTTTCCCCCCTGGTGTTTCGACAGGTACATCGAGGCATCGGCCACCTGGATCAATTCTTGCGGCGAAGATCCGTGCAACGGATAACACGCGATGCCGAAGCTGGCGGAAACATTTTTTTCACGCAAGAGGTTGTCCGCGCACCCCCAGCTGCGAAGTTTCGATGCAAGTTGCCTCGCCTACTCCATCGAAGTTTCGGGCATCAGGATCACAAATTCGTCGCCGCCGTAACGCGCCACCACATCCGACCGCCTGCAATTCGCTTCCAGGATGTGCCCGACTCGCTGCAGAACCAGGTCGCCTTCCAGATGGCCGTAAAAATCATTTACAAACTTGAAGCGATCCAAATCCATCAGCACCAGCGCAAACGCCCTGCCGGCGCGGGTCGAACGCTTCCATTCCGCGGAGAGCGCTTCCATGAAGAACCGGTGCGTCTTCACGCCGGTAAGACCGTCGGTGATCGCCTGTTCTTGCGCTTTCTGGAAAGTCAGCGCATTGTGCAGAGCGCCCGCGATCAGATCGGCAAGCGTGCCGAGAAGCAATATTTCTTCTTCCGTGAAGTCGATATCCTGCGTGGATTCAACGTAGAGCACTCCATGCAGCTGCTCCGCAAAAAAGATCGGCAGGCCAATCGCAGAAGAGGTGTCCGCC
>QHYO01000729.1 GCA_003224135.1 Acidobacteriota bacterium
ATTGCCACATCGGATTTTTGTAAACGCCAAAATTAAAGGTGCGGTATTCCATCACACGATCCAGATCGTCTTGCGTTAATCCACGTATGAAAATGAGCAGTCTCTCTGCTTGTGGTTTCCAGTGTTCCCGCAATGCCGCCATGCTTCTTACCTGCGAAATATCCGGGATGCTGGCAGGTGAACGGCCATGACATCGCTCCAGCCAAACCCATTCCGCGCCGCAAATGTGCACGAGCGTGTCGCGCACCGATGGGAAACTTGAGCCGAGTGCTTTGATGAATTGCTCGTCGGAAAGCTGCGAGGCGGCTTCCAGAGATCGCTGGTTGGCCCATGAGTTGTAGTCAAACAGAAGTCGAACTTCTTCGGGCGTCATAAATCTCTCCGCGCGTCGAATCGGAGCTAATCCGTAAGCTCAACGTCGAAGTTGATCTCTTTACGGCTCGTTTTTGGCTCCGGCAAGTGATACGACTCCGCGTCAGACGGAAAATTTCCACGGCGCACGTCTGCGCAATACTCGCGCACGGTACTCGAAATAATTTCGCTGAGGTTCGCGTATTGGCGGGCAAACTTCGGCACAGTTCCAAACGTCAGACCAAGCAGATCATTGATGACAAGGATCTGGCCGTCGCACTCCGGCCCGGCTCCAATGCCGATGGTCGGGATGCGCAACTCGCGTGTGATCAGGGCGGCAAGCTCGCGCGGAATTCCTTCGAGGACGATCGCGAAAGCGCCGGCTGCCTCAACGGCCCGCGCATCGCGTACCAGCTGCTCTGCGGCATCCGGTGTTTTTCCCTGGACTTTAAAACCGCCCATGGCGTGGAGCGATTGCGGCGTCAGTCCGACGTGGCCCATCACGGGAATTTCGGCTTCGGTCAGCCGAGCGATTAATTCCAGCCGGCGCTCGCCGCCTTCCACCTTCACAGCCTCTGCTCCTGCTTCTTTCACAAAGCGCACGGCGTTTCGGACAGATTCCGAAAGTTCGGCGTGGTAACTGCCGAACGGCATGTCCGCGACCACCAGCGCGCGGCGCGTCCCTTTGCGTACGGCGCGCGTGTGATGCAACATCTCGTCAACGGTCACGGGCAGTGTCGTCTCATGCCCCAGCATCACCATGCCGAGCGAGTCGCCGACCAGCAATACCTCCACGCCGGCTTCATCCAGCAGGCGCGCAGTCGGATAGTCATACGCAGTCAAGCACGTGATTTTGGTAGAGTCTTGCGGAGGAAGCGATTTTCGTTGGAGCAGCGAAGGCACGGTAATCTTGCCGTCGCTAAATTTGGATGAAACACTCATGTTGGCCTCCGGTGCCGCTCTCTACTTTCAAGATGCAGCCCTGTACCCGATTCAAGCCTAGCAAAAAACGCGTAATCGCGCTACGGAACGCCGGCGGATTTCACGAGGAAGCAGTTCGATTTGCCTGCTCGCGGCCTTTCCATTGGCCGCCTCTGCCCAGCCAATAACGCACCGCCGAGAGCCATGTCGCGTAGAGGTAGAAAAGCGCCGCCAGCGGCACCAGCGGCGCCAAAATCGGACGCAGGCGATAGAAGGTTACAGTCGGCAGAAATGACCCGGTCATCAGGCACCACGCGGCGAGCGCGGATGGCCAGACATAAGGATTTGACGAAAATGTGAGAGCGACCGGCAGCAAGAAAGTCACAGTCAACCCCATGAGTGTGCCAAGAAGCAGGAGCGTTGAGTAACGAAGCTGCGTAAAGGCGGTGCGTGCGATCATGTCGCGAATCCCAGAAAAAGTTTTGTACGAACGCAAACTCAAGCTCGACCGTGTGAGTCCTATCCAAATTTTTCCGCCGGATCTCTTTACTGCTCGTGCCAA
>QHYO01000122.1 GCA_003224135.1 Acidobacteriota bacterium
CCTCTTATTATCGCCACATTTTTTTTGACAATGGGCCGGGGACTCCTGCCTACTTCTACACTTCCGGGAAGGCAGTTGCGCCCAGCACGGTCGAGTTGCAGAACGGCAAGCTACCGCTCGATTCCAAGATTTTTCTGACGCCGCCCAACTCCATACGCTTGTCATGGCAGTCCAGCGCTGGCGGCTCCTGGGGCGCCGCAGTCCATGTGCTTGAATTCCGCGATCGCGAAATTCTTTTTGACGGCGACATGCTGTCCTTTTGGCTCTTCTCGCCAGAAGCGGTCGCTGCTTCGGCTCTGCCTGAACCGAGGCTTCATGACACTCGCCGCGGATTTTCGGCGGCGATTCGTATAGGAGAATTTTCTGGCAATATCCCGGCGAAGAAGTGGATCCGGGTGGCCATTCCTTTTCGCCGCATCGTGGCAGCTTCGGTGACTTCGTTCGATCCGCGGCGGCTGGCCTCGCTGGCTTTCGAGCAGTCGGTGGCCGATCTAACGCCACATACATTGTTCGTTGACGAAATTCGTATCGAGGGGGCTCCTGCCTCGTCGTCTTCGAATGAGGCGATGCGTGCTGCGCCCAAGAATCTCCGGGCGCGCGCATATGAACGTCACGTTGATCTCAGTTGGGATGGCTCTTCTTCGGGCTCGAGTGAAGAAACAGCACTCGGCCGCTACATTGTTTATCGCTCATTCGACGGATCGCATTTCGAGCCAATCGGGATGCAAACTCCTGGTGTTCACCGGTATACGGACTTTCTCGGCAAAGTTGGCGAGACTGCGCATTACAAGGTTGTGGCGTCGGACGCGAATTACCGCGAGTCGCCTGCGTCGGCGGTTGTTTCCGCGACGACGCATGCGATGAGCGATGATGAACTGCTGACGATGCTTCAGGAAGCTTGCTTCCGCTACTACTGGGAGGGCGCGCATCCCGATTCCGGCATGATTCGCGAAAGTCTTCCGGGGAACGATCGTATCGTCGCTACTGGCGCATCTGGGTTCGGCATTATGGCGCTGGTTGTGGGAGTTGAGCGCGGGTTCATCACGCGGGAACAGGGCGTCGAGCGGCTAAACACGATGACGACGTTCCTCGACAAGGCTCCCCGTTACCATGGGGCGTGGTCGCATTTTATGGACGGCAAAACCGGTCAATCGCTCCCGGTTTTTGATGTCATTGACAGCGGCGGGGACCTCGTGGAGTCTGCGTTCCTGATTCAAGGCCTTCTTGCCGCGCGGCAATACTTCAATCGCCCGACCGCACAGGAAACCGCACTCGCCAAGCGCATCACGCATCTTTGGGAAACCGTGGAATGGGATTGGTACCGGGAATCGCCGGACAGCGACGCCCTTTACTGGCATTGGACGCCGGAGTGGACCTGGTTCATCCATCATCGGCTGACCGGATTTAATGAAACGATGATCGTCTATCTGCTGGCAATTGCGTCGCCAACGCATCCTGTTGCGCCGGAGCTCTACTACACGGGTTGGGCAGGCCAGTCTGAAGCCGCGACGCTCTATCGCAAAGGGTGGTCCGGTTCGTCGGAAGGCGGGCACTACACCAACGGTTCAAAGTATTTTGGAATCAAGCTTGACGTTGGCGTTGGTAGTGGCGGCCCGCTATTTTTTGCGCACTATTCGTATATGGGATTTGATCCGCATACGCTTACGGACCTCTATACGAATTATTTTGAAAACAATCGCAACCTCGCCAGGATTAACCGCGCCTACGCGACTGAGAATCCTGAAAAGCGCAAGACATTTGGCGCGGACGCGTGGGGCCTGACGGCCGCCGACGGCTCAAAGGGCTACAATCCGGCCGCGCCCGACGCCGAGCATGACAAAGGCACGCTCGCTCCGACCGGTGCACTCGCTTCATTTCCGTACACGCCAGAAGCATCGATGGCCGCATTCAGGCATTTTTATCGCGACTTGGGCGATCGCCTCTGGGGAATTTACGGTCCGATTGACGCGTACAGTCTGGACGAAGATTGGTGGTCGCCCATTTACATGGGCCTGAACCAGGCTCCGATTACGGTGATGGTGGAAAACTACCGGTCGGGATTGGTCTGGAAACTCTTCCACGCCAATCCCGAAATTCAATCCATGCTGAGGAAACTTGACGCCACAACAGCGGAACTGCGCGCGCACCAAACGCAAACTTCAAAATAAGGAAAGCGTTGTTCCGGAGCTGACGTTTCGAGATTCCCGAGAATTTGCCGCACTCTGAGTGTCCTTGGGGGGCCGGCCGCGTCATGAAACCGCATGAAACCGTATAGTGCCTATACGTATTAAGCCGCTTTGACTTAACGATTGTAAAAGACTTAAATCGTAGCACTCATTGGCTCGCTTTCCGCGCGCGGCTGTGGGGTGTCTCTTTCGTTCTTGAGGATCATCATGCGACAGAATTTTCTGTTTTCTATTCTGGTCTTCACAGCTCTAAATCTGTCCGTGCCTTCCGCAGGCCGCGCTCAAGTCTCGGCGAGCATTAAAGGCACTGTCACGGATCCATCGGGAGCGCCGGTTCCTGCGGCGACCGTGACAACGAAGAACACGGAGACAGGAGCGGCCCGAAGCGCTATCACGGATGAAGCGGGACGGTATCAGATTGTTTGGCTGGCTGTAGGACAACACGAAGTGGAAGTTAGCAAGCCGGGCTTTCAGGACGCGATCCGGAGCGGTATCCGTCTGGTCGTGGGACAGGAAGCAACTGTCGATCTGAAATTGCAAGTGAGCGCTCTTAGAGCGGAAATGAGAGTTAACGGAGATGCGCCCATCGTGAGTACGACGACGAAAGACATCTCCGGCCTGGTTGGAGAACAGCAGGTGAAGGATCTTCCTCTGAACGGGCGGAGCTATGACTTGCTGCTATCCCTGAATCCGGGCATCGTTAATTTCACCTCGATGAAAACAGGAGGGACCGGAATATCGAATTCCACCACGGGAAACAACTTCGCCGTTTCCGGAAACCGGCCACAGCAGAATCTTTTTCTGTTGAACGGAGTGGAGTTTACTGGCGCGGCCGAGAACAATATGCAGCCGGGAGGAACGAGCGGAATGTTGCTCGGCTTGGAGGCCGTGCGTGAATTTAACGTGCTGCGGGACTCTTATGGCGCAGAATTCGGCAAGCGGCCGGGCGGCCAAGTGGTGATTGTGACGCAGTCGGGAACGAATCAATGGCACGGGACTGCATTCGAATTTCTACGCAACAACGCGCTGGACGCGCCGAATTTCTTTGACCAAGGGGATGCGCCGCCGTTTCAGCGTAATCAATTTGGTGTTTCCACGGGAGGGCCGCTCCAGAAAGACAAGACGTTTCTCTTCGGCAACTACGAGGGATTCCGGCAGAACCTGCACCAGACGTCAGCGGCGTTTGTTCCGGACGCGACTTCTCGGGCTGCCGCCGTACCTAGCGTTCAGCCGCTGCTGAATTTGTGGCCCACACCTCCGGCAGGAGCGCCGGACTTTGCTGGGATCGCGGAGGTCTTCAGCAGCCCCCTGCAAACGATTCGAGAGGATTTTGGCACGGCGCGGGTGGACCATATTTTTTCGCGGCGGGATACGCTTGCGGGAATTTACACAATTGACGACGGCCGGGACTTCACCGCTACACCGCTCGATCCTTTCAGCAGCGACGTGGTGACGCTGCGGGAACAGGTGGTGTCGCTCGAGGAGACGCACGTTTTCTCGTCTGCGCTGGTGAATAGCGCGCGAGTGGGATTTTCGCGCGCTGGGTACTTTTTCACGGGTGAGCCGACGCCCGGGACGCCAGCGGAAAACGTTCCCGGGTTCCTGATCGGACATCCGGTGGGAGCGGTGGTGGTTGGCGGCAGTGCAGCGTCGAATCCGCAAGCGCAGCTCGGGCTCGCGGGAAGCAACAATGGAAGCAATCTGAGTATCGCGCGAAATCTCTACACGTTCGAGGATCACATCAACTTGACACGGGGGCGGCATCAGCTTGAATTCGGCGCGTGGTTCCAGCGTTTTCAATCGAATGAAACAATTGCGCTGAGCCAGTTTGGCCAGGCGACCTTCACCAGCTTGCAGACATTCTTGCAGGGAACGATTTCGAGTTTCTTGTTCGATCCTTCGCCAACAGAGATGAATTGGCGCTCGCTGCTGGGCGCGTGGTACGCGCAAGACACTATCCGGATCAGTCCGAGACTTACAGCGACGCTGGGTTTCCGGGATGAGTTTACGACCGGATGGAATGAAGCGCACGGGCGGGCGTCGAACTATACGTTTACCAACGGAGTGATCTCGACCGACCCGCATGTCGGAAATTCTTTCTTCACGGCGAATAACGCAAAGTTTTTGCCGCAGCCACGGATTGGAATGGCGTGGAGTCCATTTAGCGCGAAAACGGTAATCCGCGCGGGATTCGGTATGTACAACGATCTTCAGGATGCGTTGGGATACCGCGCGGATCAGAACGCGCCTTTCAATCCGACGTTCACGACACCGATGACTGTGGCGCAGCTTCCGATTAATCCGGCTGGGCCATTCCCAGCGACGGCGAAGTTGATCCCCGGAGGAGTGCAGCCGGACATGCAGACGCCGACGCTGATTTCCTATTCGTTGAGGATCCAGCAGCAGCTCTCCCCAAATACATCGCTCACGCTGGGGTACGTGGGTTCACACGGCTATCACGAATTGATCGGCATCGACGCGAACGAGCCATTTCCCGTGATCTGCCCTGCGTCACCGTGTCCCGCAACCTATCCGGCAACTTTTCCCACGGGGATAGCGGGCACGCCGGTGCCGGCGGGAACATACTTTGTGCCGACAATGACAAAGGCCAATCCCGCGATCGCGAACACCTGGACATGGTTTTCGGAGGGAGTCAGCTCGTACAACGCCCTGCAAGTGGATGTGAATCGCCGTTTTAGCGGAGGCTTGACACTGCGCGGAGTCTACACATTCTCTAAGGTTCTTGATGACGGAGATTCGCTCAACGCTACGACGTCGGGAGGCGGGCCGGCGCTGGCTTCGAATCCATTCAACCTCCGTTCGGATTGGGGCTTGGGAACTTTCGACGTGAGGCACATTGGGGTGGTCAACGTGACCTATGGGCTACCAGTTGGGCGCGGGAAGCGCTTTCTAGGTGACGGGGAGGGATTGGCAAATGCGGCCGTGAGCGGCTGGACGGTGAACTCCGTCGTGACGTTGCAAGGTGGTTTTCCATTCTCGCCGCAGCTCAGCTACAACCCGTCAAACAACGGAGATACGCGAAATCCGGTGCGCCCGTTCGCGAATCCAGCTTTCAGTGGGCCGCTGATCCTCGGCAAGTCGGACAAGTGGTTTAACCCCAATGCGTTTCTGGCACCCGCAAACACGGCGGCAAATGGCGGGTTCTATGGAAACGTTGGAAGAAACACGTTGATCGGACCGGGCCTGGCCACATGGGATTTCTCAGTGCTGAAAGACACGCGGATTCGCGAGCGGCTGAATCTTCAGTTTCGGGCGGAGATATTCAACCTTCTTAACCGGGCAAATTTCAACCTGCCTAATGCCGTTGTCTTCACGCCCTCGGGGATTTCGCCAACGGCAGGCGTGATTAGCAGCACGTCCGCCACCTCGCGCCAGATCCAATTCAGCCTGAAGCTATTTTGGTAGTGGATTGCAGTGCCAGGTCCTGCTCGCGCAACCCTGTACGCGGGCCGTCGGAACAAGACGCGGACTTGGCGCCAATCAAGAGAACAATGATTAAGGAGAGATTCAGTCTCGACTTCCGTACGGAAGTTTTTACCCTCACGAACACGCCGCCACTCGGGGCTCCGAATGCTGTCGAGGGCACCGCAGGATTGCCTCTATCACTACGGCCGGTGATCCGCGCCGCGATACAGTTCGAGCTCAAATTTACCTTCTGAAGACTTGCCTCAACGCACGGGACCGACACCAACGAAACGGTTCGGAAAGATCCGACTCTCCTAAATTCCAGGGTCGCCTCGTGCAATCCCCATAGTGCCGGTTGAAAAATCCCCACCCCTAGCGTGGAGGCTCGAAATCCTGAAACTCTTATGAGACTGAGCAGGCGGCTAGTTGTGGGCTGGCGTGGTTCGATATCCCCAGTGGGACATGGAGCGCTTGTTGAAGGCGGTGCAACTTCGCGCCAAGGCGAGGGAGATCGAACTACTAGAAGTCCGCGACCAGGCCGATTGCGGCTGAGAATCGGTTGGCGCAGGCATAAAGCGAAGCGACCAGAACACCCTCCGTAATTTCGGCATCGTTCCAGCCAGCTTCGCGCACGCGGTCGAAATCCTGCCGTTCGATGTCCGCTGGTTGGCGCGAAACCTTTGCAAGGAATTGGAAGAGTGTCATTACTCTCGGGTCGAGAGGCGCACTCTCGAAGTTCAAGGCCAGTTTTCGGGCAAAGGACTTCTCGAAACCGAGCCTTCCGAGAATTTCCAAATGCGCGGCCAGACAATAGCTGGAGAGATTGATTCCACTGACGACCAGCGCAATTTGTTCCTTGATGGCACGCGGCAGGGCACGTTCTTCGAACATGGCGTGCGTGAACATATTCACTTGGTCCTGAAGCAGTTGAGGATGGCCGCCAAGCGCTTGAAAATAGTTGGGTACAAACCCCCACTTTTCCTGCAAGAAGCTGTAAACATTTCTTACTTCCGGAGATGCCTGTTCCGCTGAAACCGAGGACACCCAAGACATGCCTAACCTCCCGTCAAAGGCCTACCTGGAACTCAGTGGCGTAGACAAGTGGGAACCACCGAGTAAGTTGCCGAATAGTAGCAGATTTAGATAAACCCGTGGTAAACACCGGGAGAGGGAGGGGACGCTCAGGACGCGTTGTGGTCTATCTTGCGGCGCAACGCTGCGTGAAGCCGGGCCCGCACTTCTGCGGACAGTGAAACCGGACGGGAGTCGCACAGAACTTTGATTGATTTCCGGGTCTGATCCACGATCATCGTGCAGTCTTCGCAATGCTCAAGATGACGCTCGAGTTCCTGTTTCACGACGGGATCAAGATCACCGTCGATATAGTTTGAAATCTCGCGGATGACGCCTTTGCAGTTCAATTTAGTGCACCTTGCCGAAAATGTCGGCTCAGTTTTTCTCTGAGCTTGAGTCGGGCCCGAAGTAGTCGTGATTTCACGGCCGAGAGAGAGATGCCCAGCGCATTGGCGGTTTCCTGCGTAGACAGTTCCTCAACATCGCGCAATACGAGGACGATCCTGTAGTCATCCTCCAACTGACTTACAAACGCGGAAACGATATTGTCGATCTCCGACTTGGCGTAGAGCTGTTCGGGGTTCGGGCTCCATTCCTCGAGCTCGCGCGGCATGAGATCGGAGTCGCCTTCGATGGGTTGATCCAGTGAAAAATGATTCGGACGGCGTTTGCGAAGGCGCATCAGCGCCTCGTTGGCAGCGATGCGGACGAGCCATGTGTAAAAGCGGGATTCGCCATGAAAGTCTTTGAGATGCGCATAAGCTTTCAAAAAAGCATCCTGCATCGCGTCTTCGGCGTCTTCGCGATTTCCTGTGATATTGCTGGTGAGACGGAAGATCTTGTCTTCGTAGCGGGCGACTAGTTCTTCAAACGCAGACGTATTCCCAGAGCGAGCCGAATCGACCAGTAAAGGCTCGTCGTCACGGACGACGGTGGACGGCAACGCGTGTGGTTTTGGCGCGCTCACTGGGTACAACGCCCTCCCGACCATGACACCAAATCCAGTTTCGCGGGCAAATATAACACCAAACATCCTGTTCCAACCCTCAATGGTTGTTTTGGATGCTTAGCGACGGCCCCCGGATTCAGAAAACTCATCGAAGTCGTTCGGTATAGCCCGACGACGTTTGCGCGCCATCTCGTGCCTTCATGCCGTTTGGGAGCGCGGCGACCATGTTGTCCTTGTGAAGAGCTAGCCAAGAGTGGCCCGCCACGAGCGC
>QHYO01000731.1 GCA_003224135.1 Acidobacteriota bacterium
AGGAATTGTTGGAGATTATGAACGAGGAGTGCGACCGCCTGAATAAATTGGTGGAAGACGCCTCGGAAATGTCCAAACTGGAAGCAGGCGAAATCGAGCTCGAATTCCGGGCTGTTCCCGCGCACGAACTGATCGATGCGGCCTTGGCGAACTGTAAGTCCTCCCTCGTAGCAAGGGACGTGCGCGTTCACGTTCCCGACGGGCTACCTGCGGTCCGCGCTGACCTGGCACGCGGCAAGGAAGTGCTGGTGCAACTTCTTGAGAACGCGAATCTGTACTCGGAAAAGGACAAGCCCATCGTTGTGAGTGCCGAGAGCAACGGAAACTTTGTGCTGTTCAGCGTTGCGGATCGGGGACCCGGAATCGACACGATGGAGCAGGGACTCATTTTCGACAAGTTTTATCGCGGGAAAGATCAGCGTTCGGTAATTCAAGGGACCGGAATGGGATTGCCGATTTCGAAAGCGATCGTTGAGGCCCACGGTGGCACGATCACCGTAACCAGCCAGCTAAACCACGGTTCCGTTTTCACATTCACTCTGCCGGTCGCACGAGCCGGAGTCGACCGCTGATGACCTCCGCAAAAATTTTGATCGTCGATGACGCTCAACAAGTGCGGCGCGTGCTGCGCGCCGCGTTGTCAAGCGCAGGCTACACGATTTATGAAGCGGGCACCGGCGAAGAAGCGCTGGAGTCGATTCGCACGTCCACACCCGATGCGATCCTGCTGGACGTCAACATGCCCGGCATGGGCGGACTCGAAGCCTGCCGCGAGATTCGCCGCTCGCTTGACGTGCCGATATTGATGCTCACGGTTCGCAATGCGGAACGCGACAAGGTTCTGGCGCTTGATGCGGGCGCCGACGATTACGTCGTCAAACCGTTTGGCATGCAGGAATTGCTGGCAAGAATTCGCGCAGCACTGCGACGGAGAGTCCCGCAAGCGGAAGAAACATCATTTACGGCGAAAGACTTCTCGATGAATTTCGAAGCTCGCCTCGTCACCGTTCGTGGCCATGAAGTTCACTTGACGCCGAAAGAGTTCGAACTGCTGCGCCACCTCGTGCTGAATGCGGGCAAACCTCTGACTCATCGCAGGCTGCTGCAAGCGGTTTGGGGTCCCGACTATGGCGATGAACCTGAATATTTGCGAGTGATGGTCAATCAACTGCGGAAAAAGATCGAATCCGATCCCGCCAGACCAAACCTTATATTGACGGAACCCTGGGTCGGCTACCGTTTCCAGACTCCGCGCCAATCGAAACAAGCCAGAAACACCAAGACCGAGGAATAGCTCACTGGCGAAAGCTCGCTCGAAACCCCGATATGGGAATGGACATTCGCCCGCGGTTCACCCGGTTTCGCGTATCATGCGTTTGTGCGAGTCCTGATTGCAGAAGACGATCCCGGCGTTCAGCACTTTGTCGTTAAGGGGCTGAAGGAACATGCCTACGCGGTCGATGCTGTTGCCAACGGAATCGAGGCGCTCGAACAGGCGGAAATCAATTCCTACGACCTGATTATTCTTGACGTTATGCTTCCCGGCCTCAGTGGCTTTGAAGTTTGCCGGCGTTTGCGCGAAGCTGGCCTTAAAATTCCCGTTCTCATGCTTACCGCGCGGGATGCCGTCGAAGACCGCATCGCAGGCCTCGACCACGGCGCTGACGATTACCTTACCAAGCCCTTCGAATTTCTCGAGCTTCTCGCCCGCATGCGCGCGCTGCTGCGCCGCCCGGCGGAACTCAAGCCTTCGCAACTATCCGTGGATAATTTGACGCTTGATACGGCTGCGCAAGTAGCCGTTCGCGGCGATCGCCGTATTTCTCTGACGCACAAGGAATACGCCTTGCTCGAATATCTCGTTCGCAATACCGGACGCGTTGTTGGACGCGCGGAGATTGCCGAGCATGTGTGGGATGAGCATTTCGATCCTTTCTCTAACCTAATCGAAGTCTACGTTAACCGCTTGCGCCGCAAAATTGATGCGCCCAAAGAAACTCCCTTGCTGCACACCAGACGAGGCGCCGGTTATATGCTCGGTCCAGGCGGCGATATCAGTCCAGCGGAAGGATCGTCGCCAGGCCCTCCGCGAAACAAATCGAAATCCACCGGCAGGCGGCACGATGTTTAACTCCGTCCGCAGCCGCCTCACGGTCTGGTACGCGGCCGTCCTCACCTGTTCGCTCCTGCTTCTCTCTCTGGTGATTTATTTCATTGTGAAAGAAAGTGTATTTGCTCGCATGGATGCCGGTCTCGTTGAACTTTCGGATTCCTTCCTCGCGACCCTTGAAGCGGAACTAAAAGACGCCCCTTCGGCTGAAGGCGTCACCGGGGCCGCCCGGCAATCGATGCTGGAACACCAGTATCCCGCTCATTCTTTTGCCGTGCTGACAGCCAGCGGCGACCTGGTCGCAGATTCTTCGGATCTGCCCAGTGCCGCTCCACAAACGCGAGTTGATCTGAATCCAAAGATTTCTGCCACGATTCTCGAGGCCTGTATCGCGTCACTCGCAACTCCGGTAAAGGCATTTCACACTTTTCCGGGTAAACATGGCGGCGCCCGGTGCTATGCACGCACTTTTTCGGCCACAGGAAATTCCTACCACCTGGTCATTCTCGCGTCCCTTCATCCCGAAAGTGAATTGCTCGGACATATTCGCACCGCGCTTGGCTGGCTGATCCCCTTCACCATCGTGCTCG
>QHYO01000730.1 GCA_003224135.1 Acidobacteriota bacterium
AAGTAGTAGAACAGCGACTCCGAACGGTCGTGTTGCCCCATCATAAGCAGCCAGCCTCCGAGAATGGCGATTGCCTGCAGCATCACTAACTCTCGTCTGCTTATAACCTTGCTGTTGTCGCCCTCGCAAGCACCAACTCGGTGACTTTTTCAACACCAACGCGATTTTTCAACAGTTGTCGCAGGAGGAGCGATTTTTTTTCGCACCGCCTACGTGCTCTTTAGGACTCGCCGGGCTTCTTCTCGGGGGTTGTTTCGGTGTGTGGCGTGGGCGATGTGACGGTGTCCTGAGTTGCATTCGCGTGCTTCAGCAGTGTCTGGGCCGCCAGGATTTCAGACGAGCCGGTGTTGACGAATGTTGGTTCGAAGACCTGGCCATAGCTGCTTATTTTGAGTTGGCCGGGGCGGCTCGTGCTGGCCATCATTGAGGTCAGCTCTGCGAGGCTTGTTTGTAGCCTCGAAATTCCCAGCACCGTCTCTTTTAGAAGTATGCTTTCCTGCGAGTCGTTCGTTGAGCGCCGCATGATGTTAGCGAGTTTGACAGGCGTCTCTCCCCACTTCCCTTGCTCGGCTTGCTCGGCCTGTTTCTGTAGCTGCGCTACAGCGCTCTCGATGCTGTCCGGGTCAGTTAGGTCGAACTCGATGGTTCGGAAGCCAGCGATATCGAAGGGAATCTTCGATAGCTTCGGGTCAATGGCGTGAATTACAGGCTTCTCGATCGCGTGGCGCACTGCGAGTTCGTAAAGAACATTCGGATTGTGTCCAGTTAGGTCCGCTACGACGAGATGGGACTCTTGGACCTCCCGAAGAACCTGCGAAGTGATCATGCCTGGCTCGTCGATCTCGTCACCGCGCTTGACGTCGTATTTGTCGGCAAGGGCCTTTTTGAAGATGTGTTTCAGAACCTTATCGGAGTGCTTTCTAATATCGCTATCCTTTGGACCGATCGGCGCGATTACGAAGCAGGTTGGCTTTTGAGTGCTGGACATGTGGCTCCCTTTGGCCAGAATTGTATTGGTGTCCAGTGGGTTGCGCTAGTCAACCGTTTCCCAACCGGCCACCGGAGACCCTCCCCTCGATGGTTGCCGTTATCAGGCGATTTCGCTCAGAACTCGGTCGTGAGCGCAATGGGGATGTTTCGCCAAATTACCTCGGGCAGAGCAGCTCCACCATGTACACAGAGTCGCAAGGTTTGCTCCGTTTGTGGGAGTAGTTCGTGGGGAATATGACCGCTGGTTGAGGGACGCCTTTCTTGTGGAGGGCAAAAGCAAGCAGATAGTCGCCATCTCGTTTACCCTCGAAACAGAATCTCCGTTCTGTTTGCTTGTAAGAAGTTTTTGTCCCGTCCTGCGTCGTGCCCTGCTTCTCACGTGTCTCGACCACAACTTTCTGCGCGTCGAGAGTCGTTCCACTCTTGTCTCGAAGCTCTACGGCGATGTCCTCGTCGAGTTCATAGTCCGAAGGGCGACCACAAATATCTCCTGAACAGACTTGGACGGTGCCACAAAGGCATGAAACCTTGTGCCGCAAGTATTTCAGTGTCGAACAGTCTGAAGTGTGGGACTGCGTTTGGCAGACGACAACGGGAGTGAGAAGGAGCAGCAATGCTATAAGAGCGAGCGTGCGGTTCACAGGAGCCACTTTACACCCGTTCGGAACTTGTATCCACGATGACTGACGCTATCAGGCGATTTCACTCAGAACGGGTAAACCAGCGGCGCATATACTGTTGTGACATGGAGCCAGCCGAGAAGTTCATACGACGCCTTCTAAAGTTCGTCCTGATGATTCTCGCGTTCATCGTCGCAATCGTGTTCGGAGAATTTTACAGAGGCATGGGCTGGGTTGGAGCGTTGATTTTTATGATCGGAGCTTTAATGGGCGCTTTAGGTATG
>QHYO01000733.1 GCA_003224135.1 Acidobacteriota bacterium
TTCCTTGAAGGCACACACTTCCTCCTAAACAGGCATCCTCCAGAATCGATCGGATGGAAAAGCCTGGTGCGAGCATCGAGCGATGTTACGGCGATGGGCGCACAGCCGCGCTGTTTCCTGCTGAGTTTGGCCCTGCCCTCGACCCGCACGGGCGCGTGGCTGGAACAATTCCTGGACGGGCTGAAAAGAGCTTCACGAGCGCTGCACTGCCCCCTGGCTGGAGGCGACACCACCCGCCGCAATGAAATCCTCGTCAATATAACTGTTGTCGGCGAATGCAGGCGTGGACGTGCCATCTTGCGAAGCGGCGCCCGCGCGGGGGACGCGATCTTCGTGACTGGGCGCCTGGGCGAGGCAGAGTACGGGCTGCGATTACTGCGGCGCGCGCCGAAGCGAGTGAATACTTCTGACAAACGACTGCGAAAACACCTATTTCCGGAACCGAGACTGGCAGCCGGCCTGTGGCTGGCAAGGAACGGTCTTGCGACAGCGATGATGGATCTGTCGGACGGGCTATCAAGCGACCTGCCAAGACTCTGCCGGGCGAGCGCAGTAGGCGCGCGCATTCAAAGGGACCTTTTGCCATGCGTGGCGATCGCGGGTCGCGATAGCCTGAAAAAGTTCGACGCCACAGAGTTTGCATTGCACGGCGGCGACGACTACGAATTGTTGTTCACCGCAGCGCACAAGACCGTCGCGCGAATTCCGAACACGATCGGCAGGGTACGAATAACACGCATCGGTGAGATCACTTCGCACAAGAGTATCGTGTTAGCAGGCAAAAGCGGCGTGACCGAAAAATTGCAAAAGAAAGGTTGGGATCCGTTCCGATAAGCCTGGTTGTCTAATGCGCAGCGGCAATGCGGCTTTGCTGCAGCACGCTCGAGAAGCGGCCCGGGGGTAGCAGCACCGAAGCACACTTCTAGCGCCGAAATTCGCCGGTTGTTCCTGCCGCGGTTTTTGCGGGCGGGGGAACAGTCGGCGGTCTTTCTTTAGGCGCTCTAGGCTCGTCCTCGGTGGGTGCGGTGTCAGGAGTGTCAACATGGATGACATGGTCACCTACCTGCTGTTCAAGCGGCACCACATTCTGAAAGTCGAGCACCGGCATTCCGGCCAGCCCGTTCTGCATGAATTCCAGCCAAATCGGCAGGGCTGCGCGCGCGCCTGTTTCTTTCTTGCCAAGCGAAATCTGTTTGTCGTCGTAGCCGACCCACACGCCACTGGTAATTTGTGGCGTGAACCCGATGAACCACGCATCGGTGTAATCCTGTGTCGTCCCGGTTTTTCCGGCGGCTGGACGTTTCAGCTGCTTTGCCGCAATGCCCGTTCCGAATTGCACCACTTCCTCGAGCATCGCCGTCATCGTATGTGCCACTTCAGGCGGAACCACTTCATGAATCGAGGGACGCGCTTCTTCAAGCAATGCACCATCGTAGCTGGTGACTCGGCGAATCATGTGCGGATCGATGCGAATTCCATCATCGGGAAAGACCGTGAATGCTGACACGTGTTCGATCAGTTTCATGTCCGCGGAGCCCAGCGCCAGCGGCAGATACGGCGGCATCGGCGTAGTGATCCCGAATCGCCGCGCGGTCTCGACGACGCTTCCAATCCCTATTTTTTCCGCGAGCTTTACGGCAGGAACGTTGCGCGAACCTGCCAGCGCTCGCCGTAAAGTGATGTTACCCTCGAATTTTTCATCGTAATTTCGCGGCGAGTATGGCTGACCGCCGCTGATCGTCGTGAATGGCGCGTCAAGAACCGTGTCAAACGGAGACGCTCCCTTTTGAATCGCATCCGCATAAACATAAATCTTGAATGAGCTGCCAACCTGGCGAACCGCCTGCGTAGCGCGATTGAATTTCGAATCTTCAAAGCTGTAGCCGCCAACAAGAGCCTTGATTTCGCCAGTGGGATTATCGATGGCAACCATGGCAGCCTGCGGCGCAGGTTGCTGTTCCACCTGCACGCGTACGGTCGACTCGCGCAGTTCCTGGATCGAAAATTGTGCCAGGTCGCCGACTCTTAGAAGTTCCGATGGCTTCTTGCGCCCTGTCCATGCAAAATCGCTCGAGGAAATTACCGCACGATACGTGCCGATTTTGATTGTCGCGTACTTTTCGTCCACCGCCATCACCAAGCCCGTAACGTAGCTACCTTTCTCGATAGGGCGGCGCCAATCATCATCTTCATAGCTCTCAAGTGTTCCGAGAT
>QHYO01000734.1 GCA_003224135.1 Acidobacteriota bacterium
AAAATATGTGAGTTTGGAACGGGGATGTCGCGGATTTCGCGCGCGGTTATCGTTTCGCGCTGCGTGGTATCTTGCGTATCGATCTGGTTCGGGGCAGCAGTAACCTGCACTTGTTCGTGCATTTCTTCCGCGTGGTTTAGCGTTAAATGGATGTCGTTCGGTCCGGGGCGCAGTGTGACCGTCTGGCCGGTCCCTCCTAACAGGTGCGGAAAAACGGACAGTGTGTAGCGTGAAAAGGGGATTGTCCTGAGGGATTCGCTGCTCAGGGCTTACGTAGCTGAAAACTCCCAACTGCTGCTCGTCTGTCCACGCATGTCTTCTTCTACCACGTAGGGATGTTGAAACCCGAGCGTTTTCTGATACACGGTGTACTCATAGCTTCTCTCTTGTCCTTTGTACCGACTCGCCGCCCAACGCCGCTAGACCCGCCACTCCCGCGAAAGTCTGGCGTCACTAAACACTGCGTGGAGCGCGTCCCGAACGTATTGGATGTCAGAGAGATCAGCACTTTTACCACACACAGCGTGCCCTCTTGCATGCCTAAGTGACAAAGAGTAGAGTCGCCTCACAGGTATTAGGGGTCCGGACAGCTTTTCGTCCTCCCTGCCAAATCACGCCTCGTGTGGCCCGCTGTCCGGCCTCCCTCAGGAGGCGAGCTATGCGGCGCTATCAATTCCTCTCTTTGTTATCGCTATTGTTTCTGGGTGTGCAGCAAAGGGCTGGTGCGCAGGACGTTCAGTTGCCGGCTGGAACACTGCTACGCTGCACACTCAACGAGCCGGATTTTTCCTCGAGGTCCGCCAAGGTTGGCGATCCCGTAGTTTGCAATGTGAGCACGGTGCAGGAATTCGGGCGCGCGGTATTCCCGCGTGGAGCGTATATGGCAGGGCACCTGGAAGCCGACAAGGAGCCCGGACATTTTGGGGGCAAAGGTTATTTGAAATTAGTCTTCAACCGAATCGGGCTTCCAAACACCGATGTTCCGATCGACGCCAGAGTGATCGCGGCCCGCGGATTTCACGTCGATCGCGAGGGAGATATCCTCGGCAAGGGCCACGCAAAGCGCGATACGATCGAGTGGATGTTTCCACCTCTTTGGCCGTGGAAGGTCTTGACCCTGCCCGCGCGGGGACCACGACCAACCCTCAAGGGCGAGGAAGTTCTCACGCTGCGCCTGATGGAGGATGTTATTGTTCCTCGATTGGCGGCAACATCCTGGACTGATTGGAGGCCACCCAGGCCGCAAGCGTCCGCTTCCACCTCTTCGAGACTGTACACCCCATCGTCCTACAATGGGCGCCCGAATCTCCGGCGCTGGATGTATGCTCCTCCGTCGTATCCTGCAATGACAAACGCCTACAGAGACGGCACCTATTTTTTGCCCAGCCCTCAACAGGCGCCACCAGCGTCGCCCGCGGAAGTTTTCCAGGCGAAGGCCTCACAATTGACCCTTCTCGCTTTGAAAAACGAGATGATCTATGCCGTGACCCAATATTGGGTTGATGGCGATCATCTTTCCTATTTGCGGCCCAGTGGTGCAAGCGGTGATCTTTCTTTGGATGAAGTTGACTGGGCCAAAACAACCCAACTCAACTCAGAGCGCGGCGTAAGCGTAACTTTGCGTAACAGGCCGCACACTGATTAGCTCCTGAAGATGTGCCCTTCTTCTCGCGCTGACGGGTGTCGCGAAGGTCGGCCGAATCGAGCTCGATGAGTGGGGCACCCCAGCAAGGGAGTCGCGAACGATTTCCTCTCAGGCCAGGCGCACGACTGAAATTGCCAGGGTGCCAAAGACGAGAATCTTGGTATGGTCAGAACTCAACGAGAGTCAATTACGTCGTGGTGCCCGCGGCGGCCGCGATGCCTGTGCACTCTGAGCATCGGAGGTTCTTCACGGAAGGTTGCGGGATGAATGTCTGAACGCGAGCTGGTTTGAGCGGAAAGACTTCGATTTCAAAAGTCTTTCAACTTCCGCGGAATCGCCTACTCTTCCATGGTCCGATAATCTCCAGTTTGCCCGTGATGCGGGCTCCATCCCGAGAGGCCCGGCGAATCAAATGACAAGGTAGGCGAGATCGCCGGCAATGGCATCCCGTTAGCGATACGTGCCTGTCGATTAGAGAAAGATGTTGAGAAAACGTGGAAGGCAAATCAATAGTTTGCCGGGGTCATTGCCAGTGATCGAGTGGCTTTCGCGAAAGGCTCAGACAAACCCTTTTTGCCAAGTGCCCGCCAGCAGGGCCGCCAACGCATAACACGCCGAGGACACAAGCAGAACTGCTGGAAGCCCAGCACCGAGAGCCAGCAGGGTGGCTAGGGGACCAGCGACGACGGAGGCACAGCCATTGATAGCCCAGGCCCAGGGCAACATCTCTGCGCGGGTTTGGCCAAGCTGGTGCAGGACAAGAGGAAAAGGCATGCCCATGGCTGCGAACGGCAGTATCACTGTGAATGCGAGGGCCATTCGGGCCGACAGCGGCCAACTGAGCAGCGGCGTAAGTATTGTGTGCAACCC
>QHYO01000732.1 GCA_003224135.1 Acidobacteriota bacterium
AGGTAGTCATTCACATTGCTATAAACACCCACGAGAATGGAGACCACGGAGAGCAATGCAGTAATACCGATGACCACGCCCAGCACGGTCAGGAACGAACGCATCTTGTTCTCACGCAGTGTTGTGATGGCCATCCGCCCATTCTCGCCGATATTTATGCGCATGCTGATCTCTCCACGCGCCTAGAATTCCTGGCGGAGCGCTTCAATAGGCGGCAAGCTTGCGGCTTTCTTTGCAGGGTAAACGCCGAAAAAGATGCCGACCGCGGCCGAAATCACTTCCGCGATAACGACCGCCGTAAAGGGGACGCTCATCGGCACGGAGGTTGTGGCCCTTGTGAGTCCGGAAATCGCGTAGGCCGTTATCACGCCGATCGCTCCGCCAACCGCGGCCATGACGGCGGCTTCGACCAGGAATTGCAACAGGATATCGCGGTGGCGCGCGCCCAGCGCCTTGCGGATCCCAATTTCTCGCGTCCTCTCGGTGACCGTCGCGAGCATCACGTTCATGATTACCACTCCCCCGATCACCAGGAACACCGAGACCACCCCAATCATAGCCGTGGCGATCACGCCGGTCAGATTCTTCCACAAGGCCATGAGCGTCGCGGAATCAAAGATTCCGAAGTTATCCTTCTCGTTAGGAGACAGATGCCGGCGCGCCCGCATCAGTGCGCGTGCCTCATCCTGCGTCCGGTCCATCCATTCCGCCCCGCGGGCCTGGATGTTCACCCAGATCGTCTCCTGCGTGCCATAAATCTTGAAATACGTCTGGATGGGAATGTAGGCGAAGTTATCTTGCGACTGGCCGAGCACCGATCCGATCGGTTTCGCAATGCCAACAACCTGGAACGGCCGCCCGTCGATGAGTATTTCGCGCCCGATGGCGTCTATGTTGGGAAACAGTTTTGTGGCGACGTCCTGGCCGATCATCGTCATCAGCGCGCGACTCCGATCGTCGCCCTCGGTAATGTATCGGCCATCCGCGGGTGTCACGATGTCGATATCAACCATGTTCGCGGTAACCCCTCGAATGTTACAGTCCTCCAGGCTTTGTGAACCCACGCGCACTTTTCCCGACGCGCGCAGCTCCACCCCCACACGCTCCGGCAGCTTCAGGTTTGCGCGCAACGCTTCGTAGTCGTCCCACGTCACTTTCTTGTTGCGCCGGTTCGCCTTCACGTACTCTTCCACGTCCGTGATAATGGGAAATCGCGTCAGCAGAAATACGTTCGATCCAAGATTGGCTACTCGGTCGGCAATATACCGATTCACACCCGAAATCAGAGCAATCACCACAATCAGCGTGGAAACGGAAAGGATAGTCCCTAGCAGCATTAGGAAGGAACGCATCTTGTGCGCGCGCAGCGTCTCTAGCGCCACGATTACCGGCTCGCGCAGCAACACACGGCGTTTCATCCATTTACACCCTTCTGTCTATTCTACGATTAATCTGGAGACAAGGTTTCGCCTGTACAGCTCAAGTCCTGCCGAACCGCGATCTTGAGTCTTGGGGCACACCCGTCCCGGCACGATCGCG
>QHYO01000738.1 GCA_003224135.1 Acidobacteriota bacterium
GCAATCATCCCGGCCGCTTTGCTTGTACTCGTCACCCCGCCGTTGAACGCCCAGCAACCGTTTCGCGTTACTTCAACGGTAAACGAGCCGATCGGCAGCGTTTGCCCTACTTCTATTGCTGCTTCGATTTCGATCGCACAACGTTTGAAATGATTCCGGATGAACACTGGGTGAATTCGACCGGTTATTTGCGCGCAATGATGCAGGGCTTTCTGGAGCGGCTCTACGCGTACTCGGGCGATCCGCACACGCTGGAATTTTTGCAGAATTTTGTGGACTACGAACTCGAGCACGGACTTACGCCAGAGGATTATCTGTGGAGCGGCGTGCCGTATCCTTCGGCAAATCCCGGCGCGCGCCCTTACACAGGTTGGAGCCAGCACGGCGAGGGCTTCATTGAACCGCATGTTGTTGGCGAAGATGGATACGCGTACCTGCGCTTGTACGAAATGACCGGCAACACAAAATATTTGCGGGCGGCAATCCGCTGCGCTCGAGCGCTCGTCAAAAATTTCAAACCGGGTGACAAGGACCGTTCTCCCTGGCCATTCCGCTGCCATGCGCGTGATGGAAGCCTCGAAGGCGGGCGAGGTATGAGCCCATACTCGGCAAACGTTGTGGAACCCATCATGCTGTTCGACGAATTGATTCGTCTGCGGCAGGGGGATGTTGCCGTATCAGCGAGTGCGCCAAGGCGCTTGGGCCTGGCTCATGAAGTACCCCATGGCAAACAACGTGTGGGTAGGCTATTTCGAAGATGTTGGCCCGAACATGGAGAACATGAACCAGGTTATACCGCTGGAGTTTGCGCGCTATATCTTGCTGCACCCGGAAAAGGATCCACAGTGGCGCGAGCATGCGCGCCAATTGATTGATTGGGTCAAGACCACGCCCAGGTGGCCGAAGTATGTCGTTCACGGAGCGACAGTCACTACAGAGCAGGGGGACGGCAAATCATTTTGCTGCAATCTTCCGAATCAGTGTTGCGACAGCCACACGGCGAGGCTCGCGGCAGTAGAAGCGTTTTACTACGCGAAGACTGGCGACGCCGCCTACAAGGAAGCGGCCTATCGTTCTTACAATTGGGTCACTTATTTTCAGGGATTGCCGGGAAACGCGCACGCGCCATTCACCAATCAGTGGTGGTTCACCGATCAGTTTTCGGACGGTCCGCGCCGCATGATGGACGCGTTCTGGGCCGTTCCGGAATGGGCGCCCGGCGACGAGTCGCACTTGCTGGGTTCGCTTTCTCCGGTCACAAAGATTTCTTACGGCGCCGGATCGGTGACCTATTCCACTTTTGACGCGTCGACTGACGTTCTTCGTCTCGATTTTGTGCCCGATGCCGTGATGGCCGACGGCCGGGGTCTGGAAAATTTCGCCGCCGGCCGGAAAATTCGGCACCTTTCACATGGCGCTGGCAGATCGAGAGGCGCGTTCAGCGGAATTCCGTTTCTCTGCTCCCCGCATTTTCGTTGGAATTGACGTCTACAACGGTGGGCAGGACGAGGCAACAATTACCGTGTGGTCGCCAGAACAGCGCGAGCAAATCACCACGCTGCACGCGGGCGAGCTTCGCCGCATTCGCACTGGCTGGACAGAAACTTCATCGCGAGTGGAGTTTGAATTCCGAAACGCCGCGCCGCTTCACTTTGACAATCTGGCGTACGCACAACCGTAATCGGTTTGATCCGCCGGCAGGCTTCCAGCTGGAATTGTCAGGCGCGCGCGGTGCGTGGAGTGCTCTCGATTTTTCGCTGTGTGGATTGTCTCGCGACCAGCTTTGGCTCGAGTAAGATGCGTTGCGGTGCAATCGGCTCACCTGCCTCGATCAATTGCAGCGCGAGTTTGCCCGCCTTTTGTCCGATGGAGATCGTTTGCTGATCGATGCTGCTGAGCGGAATCTTCAGAAATTTATTGTAGAGAATGTTTCCGCAGCCCACGATCGCGACGTCTTCCGGAACGCGCAGTCCGGAGTCCAGCACGGCGGCAATTGCGCCGTACGCAATCGCATCGTTATAGCAAAAGATCCCGTCCGGTTGTGGACTCTGTGACAATAATTTTTTCGTGGCTTCATATCCGGTGGCATCGCCCAGCTCTTCCACGCGATCGACGTTGTAAATCAATTCCGGATCCGAAGCTAGGCCCAGCTTCAACAGCGTGCGTTTGTAGCCTTCCATGCGCCCGACGACCGGGCTCAGTTCGCTGCCGCCGATGTGCGCAATGCGCTTCGATCCGACTTCAGCCAAATGCCGCGTGGCCAGCGCGCCAACTTCTTCGTCATTGACGCCCACGAAGTGCGCCGCAAGACCGGTAAAACTCCGATCAATTAAAATGTAGGGAATTCCCGCTTCTTCCACGCGGCGAAACATTTCTACCGTCCACTGTGCGGATGCCACGAGCAGTACATCCACGCGACGGGCGATCAATTGCTCAACTGCCTGCTTTTCAAGCTTCGGATCTTGATCGGACGATGTCGTCACCAGCGTGTAGGCGGTTCCCTGCAACGCGGAGGAGAGACCGCGCACGATTTCCGAGAAGAAAGAATGCAGAAGATCCGGTACCACGAATCCGAGCAGGTTCGTGCGACCGGTAACCAGCGCCCGCGCGGCAAGATTCGGGCGATAGTTCATCTCTTTGCAGCGCTTCAGCACGCGTGCTTTCGTTTCTTGACTGATATCGGAGTGGTCGCGGAGGGCTTTTGAAACCGTGATCACGGAGACGCCCAGGT
>QHYO01000737.1 GCA_003224135.1 Acidobacteriota bacterium
AGAACATTGTTATCAAGGGTGACCGTGCGGAGTACCACTGGACACTCATCGGCACCAACAACGGACCAGGTGGTACCGGGCACCGGGTTCGCATCAGCGGGTTCGAGGTCTGGGAGATCGCCGTGGACGGGCTGATCGCCGAGTCACAGGGCAGCTTTGACGAGGCTTCCTACCAGCGGCAGCTTCAACATGGGTTCGAGGAATCACACCGATAGTTTTGTCCGGTAGTTGAACGGTCTTCACACAAGTTCTCGGGCCGGGCAACCGCGTGGTTAACTCCCGGAGAGAATCGCGTTACATTGTGGCGAAGCGCGCTCACGGCGATGTTAGCTTGGACGGTTGGGATTACGGGCGCAGCCTCATTACTCTGAGCAGAGTCTCCTGTACTTTAATGAGGTCTCTCTGGCGCTCATGCTCTTCCTTTGTGCGATCATTTAGCGCCTCTTTCAAGAGCATCAAGTTACGCCGAAACTCGAGTTGAGCCAGAACCAGACGACTGAGAGCCTTGAGCGCCGCCTGCTGGTCGTGGCCAAACTCGCGCGGGATCCGGTCGATCACACAGATTGTGCCTAGCGCATGGCCCTCCTCGTCGATCAGCGGGGCCCCCGCATAAAACCGGACGTTTGGTTCCGACACGACGAGTGGATTATTTCGGAATCGTTCATCGTTCAGAGTATCCGGCACGAAAAAAAGGTCGGGTTGCTGAATGGCTGTGGCGCAAAAAGCGATTTCGCGAGGGGTTTCCGAAATGGAGACTCCGACTTTCGACTTAAACCATTGCCGGTCCTCGTCAATGAGCGAGATTAGCGCAATCGGTGTCTTGCAGATGAGGGAGGCTAATAGAACGAGGTCATCAAACGCCTGTTCAGGCTCAGTGTCGAGGATGGCGTATTTATGGAGAGCCACGACCCGCGCGGCTTCGTTCTCTGTCGGCTTGGGAGTTGCCATAGATCCCCGTCCCGTGGCGTGCCGCTTTGGCGCGTTCGCATGATAACGTACGTCTTCCAAGTGGTACACAAAACTTCGGCTCTTTTCCCTTGGGGCACAGTTTTTCGAGCCGTTCTGCCACTCAGAGTCTTTCGCAACCCATGGAACGAGTGCCTGCGATCGTCAGATGGCAGTGGCGGCTGCTTTGAAAGATGCGGCTGCGTCTTCCGCCCTCTCGAATATCTCAAAGATCCTAACGAGCTTTGTAATCTGAAGCACCTCTCTTGTATGGTTGCGGAGGTTGGCAAACTTGATGTCACCGCCGACCTTCCGAGCCGACAGGTGCACAGCCACGAGAGTACCCACGCTGCCGCTATCGAGGTGAGTGACATTTCCAAGGTCGAATACGATTTGGCGGGATTTGTCCAATAAATCTTTCACAAGAATCCGCAGAGATGCTGACTCGTCGCCAAACAAAATGTCGCCGCTGAGATAGACGACAATGACCCCATCTATCTTGCTGGCCGTGGTGTTGAGGACCATGAGAAACTCCCGCCACAACCACGTGAAAGCCCGGATGTGACTGTCGGTTGGTCCATCAGGGAAAGGGCCGATAGTCAAAACGTATTCCCTCCGGAAGCGGATGGCAAGTCTTTAGCCGCTGTCGGCAGGTCCTTATCACCAGTGAACGAGCTACTCGGGCAACCCGGCTAGCTCCTGACAAGCATACGTTCCGCTCTCTGAGAGAATTTCTCGGCAATTCATTTCGCTTTCGCGAGCTGCAAACTTGCCGGCAAATGGCTCTCCGGGAAATTATCTGATTGACAGCCCGGAAGGTTACGTTTTAGCTTTGAGGTGACCCAGAAAAGGTCGCACCCCAATGCCCCGATCTGTTGATCGGGGCGTTTTTGTTTACACGCAGGCCTTTGCGGCCAAATTTTGGAGGCAGAGAACAGATGGGTTTGTGGAAAAACGGACTTCAGCATGAAATTGTGCGCGTCTTCTTGCTGATCGGGAATCGCCTGCTGAGGGAATCTCTTTTGAGGCTCTTTCGCAAACCGGGGGATTTATCGATTGTCGGCGTGGGATCGCCGGGAATGACCGATCCAACGGAGATTGAAAATTGTCAGTGCGACGTCCTGGTGACTGACCAATTTCCGGCCAAAACATTAAACGACAGCGTGGCCTTCTGCGACCAATGGACCACCCTCCAGTTGGAAATACTCTTGCTCGGCATGGATGAGGATCAGGACCAGTTTCTTTCTGCTGTACGGGCCGGAGCAACCGGATACTTGTTGAAGGACGCATCCGCCGGTGATGTCATCGCCGCTGTTCGCGCCATTTCTCGAGGAGAAGCCGTTTGCCCGCCAAAATTGTGCATGCACTTGATAAAATGGGTGTCGGGAAAAACTCGCGAAGATTTGGCCCCTCGCGTCGAAGTGAAACCCAACTTAACCCTCCGTCAGAGGCAGCTCGTGACTCTCGTTGCCCAGGGTCTCACAAACAAAGAAATCGCCTCGCAACTGAACCTGTCTGAATTCACCGTTAAGAACCACCTTCACCGCATTATGAAACAGGTTGACGCGGACACGCGTTACGAGGCAGTTGAGTCCGTCCGCGCCCATTTGGAAGAAACGCAATAAATCCAATCAACAGCTGTTTTCGAGCGATTTGTCTTACTGGATGTATTGGAACTTACTGCCTAAAAAAGGAAGGACGGATGGCTGAAGTCTTCTCAATTTTTTGAATTGAGCGCCGCGCCGCAACTCCAGCCATCCGACGCTTCAGTTATGCCAAACGCATACTATCTCTGTAACTGTCAAAAGTAACAGTGATGAAATTTGTTTTAGTTGTTTTTTGTTTCTCCCTGAGATCGCGACATACGGAGAATGCTGTATGCTCCGCAGCCCCTTATATGAGTATGCACTGTTTCCTAAATCGACTGGCCAGTTCCCATCGCAGCGTGCCGCGCCGCATCTGCCGCTCTCACCGAGACCGGCACGCTAGCGCGAAGCTTTGTCCCGGAATTCCAGTCGGAAGATATATGAAGGTGGCCGTTCACAGCGCGGAGGCGTTCTCTCATCCCTAGCAGTCCGATCCCGCTCGACTGTGCGCGGAGATCAAAGCCGCATCCGTTGTCTGAAATTATCAGTTCTGCTTGTGTCTCCGAACACAGTAACGCGACGGTTGCCCTGTTTGCATGGCTGTGTCGCACCACATTACTCAGGCCTTCCTGCGTAATGCGAAACAATACGAGCGCTTCGTCCTCGGACAGCGCGCTTCCTTCACCACTGCAGATCAGCTCCACGAACAGGGAAGCGCCATGGCTCATCCGCTGGCAAAGGTCGCGCAACGCTGACTCCAGCCCCAGATGCTTGAGCTTTGAACTGTGCAATGCGTGCGAAATGTGATGGAGGTCCGTCCCCAATTCGCTCGCGGAGGCTTGCAGCCGTTCCAATCTATTTCGCAGGTCGCCTTCGCAAAGAAGGCGCCGTGCCATATCCAGTTCCATTCCCAGCAGTGCCACTCGTTGTCCTATGTCATCATGCAATTCGCGGCTGATGCGTTTCCGTTCCTCTTCCTGCACTTGCATCAGGTGCTTTGCCAGTTCTTGCAATTGCAACTGCGCGTTTTTCATTTCCGATACGTCTATCGTAACTCCAACAAGTCTCGGATGATTCTCTCCGGGCTTGCGCTGCAACTCTCCTTGACCCAGCTTCCATCGAATCGAGCCATCCCGCGCAAACATCCTGAATTCCGTCGAAAAGTCTCCCCCAGATTTTAGAACTTCGTCGCGGAGGCTGCGCAAAGCTTTGCGGTCTTCAGGCACCACACGCGAAAGTACGTCCGGTCAAGCCAGGAAAGCATGTCGGTCTGCGGATCGTATTCCCACGCGATTGAACGCGAAGATTCCAGCGCCAGCGTCAGCATGCGTCTGCTGCGCTCAAGCAGTTCTTTTGCCGCATTTGTTTCGGTCACATCTTCGATCACGCAGAGCAGCAAGGGACAGTCTCCATCTCTTGTTCCCGAAAGAGAGATGGTCATCCTCCCCCAGATAACCGAGCCGTTTTGATGAAGAAATCTCATTTCGGAGTGCACAATCTCGCGGACTCCAGCCAACAATTCCCGCAAATGCAGCCAAGTTTGTGGCGCGTCGTCGGGATGTATCAGGTCGAGAATATTCTCGAAATGCAATTCCTCCGATCCCCGGCCGAAGAATCGTCCCAGCCGCGCGTTCACCATACGCATCTGTGCGTTCGGATCTAGTAGCGCGATTCCGGTCGGCGAATAATCAAACAGGTGTCGAAATCTCAACTCGCTGGCGTGTCCTGCGTCCTGGGCTGCTTTCTTGGATTGCGCGTTCGCAAACATCGCTGCCAGCACGGACAATTGGGCGATCACTTCCTCTTCCCAGGCAATTTCTTTCGTGAATGAGGTCAGCACCAGCGCACTCGCTCCGGCGGTTCCCCCATTCGCAGGAATCAACGCAATCGATTTAATCCCGTTTCGCTCCAGAAGCGTCCCGTCGGTTAAACCGTCTTGCGACAGATCCTTCGTGCTGCGCACCTGAATAGGCGCGGCGCGCAAAACGCTTTCCACGATCCAGGGGATTTCCCTTGTCGCGGATTCTTCTGGAGTTGGAAGCGCATACTCGCTGCTCGAGGTGTGCACGCGAACGTACTTTGTTTCATCATTGCTCTGCTGAAACCAGGAAACTCGATCGAGATTCAGCATCTCGCGGATGGCGCACAGTTCCCTC
>QHYO01000121.1 GCA_003224135.1 Acidobacteriota bacterium
CGTATTCGGCGTATTGATCAAGGTGTTCTGCTAGAGTCACTCATTCCCAACGCAGCTGAATGGTTTGATGAACTGGATCGGTTCAATCCGGAACCGTTCATGGTTAAACGTCGCAATCAACCCGTCACCCCACGCCGCGAGATTTTTAAGTGAACTATTTGCTCGATACCAATGCTTGTATCGCGCTCATCAATGGGAAGCCACCCGCTGTCCGTGCCAAATTACAAAAGGCCACAGACGCAGGAGCCCAGGTTTTCGTGTCTTCCATCGCCTTATTTGAACTTTGGTACGGCGTTGCAAAGAGTTCGCGTCGAGAATTCAACAAGAAGCGGTTAGAGGTATTCCTTGCAGGCCCCGTCCATCCGCTTCCTTTCGAGGATGTGGACGCCGAACTCGCCGGCGCAATTCGAGCTGATCTCGAGAGCATCGGAAAGCCGATAGGTGCTTATGCCCTTCTGATTGCCGGACAGGCGATGCGTAACAAGCTCACGCTGATTACCGCAAATCTCTCAGAGCTTGCCCGAATCAAAGCGTTGGCCTGGGCAGACTGGGGAAAGCCATGATCGCCCGCCTGATAGTTCGAATGCTCGCGAGCTTCTTACCTCATCGCAACTATGCTTCGCAAGTGCCGTATAGTTACTTTTGCTCGACCCCGGAATCGAGCGCCCAAGTGGCGAAACTTGGACACATTTTTAGCGCAGTTCCGCTGCTCAAGGAGATGTGCTCAGGAAACGACAACGACTTAGCTGCTGAATCGCGATCGTGCGAACGAAGCGCTCATGGCCGTGGAGAGCGATCATATCGACGGATCGGCGGTTATCATTACATGAGGGGCTGCTCTGTCACGCGCGGATTACGGTTTCCGTAGTCCGGGCAGGAACGTGAGGGATGAGCGGATTCGGGACGCTTGTGGGAATCAGCGTGTTCTTCAGCGGGATCAGTCGTCTGACAATCTCCTTGGCGGCCCGAAAATTAGTTGCTCAAACCGTTTGATCGCAGGAATCGGTACTAAACAGTTCGAAGGAGTGCTAATCCGTGACACCTGCCTCCAGCATTCGAATCGGGCGAATCTTCGGGATCTCGATCTACCTGCACCCCAGCTGGTTCCTTATTTTTGCACTGATTACCCTATCTTTGCGCACGCAGTTCACCGCCCAGCACCCCTCGTGGAGTCCCGTGCAGCACTGGATGCTTGGAGTTATCACGAGCCTCCTGTTCTTTGGTTCTGTGATGTTCCACGAATTGAGCCACAGCCTGGTGGCCAAGCACTACAAGATTCCTGTGGCTTCGATAACTCTTTTCGTCTTCGGCGGCCTGGCACGGATCGGTCGCGAACCATCCAGCGCCAGGCAGGAATTCAACATTGCGATTGCGGGGCCCATTTCGAGTTTTTTCCTATCGGCCGTGTTTTATTTCGTCGGCCGTTATTCCGGCAACCTCGAAATGGTCGGAGCCACTTCCCGTTGGCTCGCTGAAATTAATTTCATTCTTGCGGTCTTCAACCTCGCCCCAGGATTTCCGCTCGACGGGGGAAGAGTCTTGCGGTCGATTGCCTGGAGAATTACAGGCGATTTTTCAAAGGCCGCGCGCATTGCTTCGCGGACCGGCCAGCTTTTTGCCTATGTCATGATCTTCGCCGGTATTTGGATAGCACTCCAGGGCAATTGGTTCGGCGGGCTTTGGTGGGTTTTCATTGGATGGTTTCTGCTGTCGGCAGCGCAAGAGAGCTACGCGCAAGTGGCGATCCGCAATACGCTCGCCGGCGTCAACGCTGCCGACATCATGAGCCAAGATGTACCGACGATGCCGCGGGATTTCTCCCTTGAAAACTATGTGCACGAGGTGCTGCGGACGGGGCGGCGCTGCCACATCGTGACCGGCAACGGCGCCCCGGTTGGACTAATGACATTTCATGCAGCCCAAGGGATTCCGCGCGACGAATGGCCGAACACCTCGATCCAGGCGGCCATGCGCCCAATGGACAAAATCAAATGGGCTTCTCCTTCCGAGCCCGTTCTCAGCGTTCTGGAACGCATGCAGGCAGAAGATATCAATCAGATGCCAGTTCTTGAAGACGGCCGCGTTGTCGGGATGATAGCGCGCGACTCCATCCTGCGCGTCCTCCAGGCGCGTCTCCAGGTAGGTCACCTCGCCGAACAGTGAGCAGCTCCCGAGGCCAAACATCCGGTCTAAAGGTGGTGTCGCGAGCTATATTGAGGTTTGACAAATGAAACGAATTACTTTTCTTCGGAATTTGGCCTAGCGCAAGCGCGGTTGAATGAAGTGCACCCCTTGGTGCAACCCCTATCAGGCGCTTGGCCAACGCAAGGTGCGAAAACCCGAATGACGTAGCCAGCGGTATAGAGGTTGACTTCAATCGGCGGCAACGGGGTTTGTAGCTTCGTTGTTGCCGGAGCAAGCATCCTGCAGGGCGATTCCCATGGCGACGGCAAATTCATTTGGGCGAAGAACTCTTGTGTCCGGCTACCTCCTGCCTTTCGCGAGCGTTGGCAACCACAAGCAGCCGTTTTCGATTCTTGTCGAAAAGAATAGACTTGTGGTCGATCCAATCAACTTTTGAAGAAGCGGGAAAGCGGAACGGTCCGGTAACTCGAAGTGACTCAACACAAAATCGAACCTCATGTCGGAAATGAGACGGCAAGCGTCTTTGCACGACGAGGCAAAATGGCATCGGCACCGGCGGCTCTTCAACCACTGCATAAGTTGCAGGCAGCTCTGCGCGGTTTCGCCAACCAGGAGAATTTCCGTCCGCTGTTCCATGGTCATCACCTTTCATGACCGAAGGCGTTTAGTTTTTTTCCGCACGGCCCCTTTCAAAGAGGGGCCGGCGTGCCCTTGCATTTCGTCTTCCGCCCCTCCTCCCGGACGTCTTCGGGCGATTCTCTTTTCGGATGGACTCAAATCCTCTGTCGGCGGCGCGTTGCCGACCTCGCAGTCCATGCAAAGCGGATCCCAGTCGCTCTATGCCGCCTCCGATGGCGTGGTAGAGGTCGGCCGCAGTTTCACTGACAAGGATTTCGCCGGAAGGATTGAGCTCCGCATTGATTTGACACAATTTTCTGGCGTGGGCCTTGGATGCATCCTGCTCTGTCAGGTGTACCGTGACTTTTCGGATCAATTCGGGATACCGGTCGAACCGGAATCGCATGCGTCTTTGCAGATACGTGCGAAGTGCTTCCATCAGATCCACCCCGCTGCAACGAACGTCAATTTCCATGTCCTTTCACCTCCCGTGCATTTCTACAGTTCTAGCTTCGAGCGTAGAGGTAGTGAGAAAAAGTAGATAATTAGTTAAAACTGATTAGAGTTTTTAGAACTTGCTCTTTGGCGATCAAAAAGTGGCAGCGGCAGGATCATTGCCACAATCTGTTTGCGGGCGATCGCTATCACTTCGGATTCCGCGACCTTCGAGCCTTGGCTTACGTGGATCCAATGGCCTTGTTCTCGAACGCGCCAGCACTCGTTGTGATTCTCGGAGTGGTGGTTTTAGGCAAGTTCGCGACAAATCCGCACATCGCAAGGCGCTTGTCGGCTTACCAAAATAGTCATTGCGTCGGGCGGACTGCCTATGACCTCAGCGATCCGATTTGTGGCAGCCCGCGCAACGTTGCTGCAAATCCACAATGGCAGGACACTCTAGGAAGGAAAAGTAGAAACTCTATATAAAACATTAAGGCCTGCTCTAGGTATGATTCGGAGTGAAATTTGCCTGGTGCCTCTTCTGGCAGCTTGCTGGACGCTGCGCGATAGCCATGAAGGCGTCAGCTCGGTATCAGCTCGAATTGAATCTTTCGTGGAACGGCGGTCACTGTCGCGCCGAGTGTGCTGCGAGGTCATTCAACCGGTGGGGAAAGAGAAAAAGAGTCCTCCGTGGGATCCGGCAGAGTGGATAGCGGGTCGCTCGCAGGAAAGGAGTCGGCCAGGGTCTTATCGAGCATTTTTTCACGGGTTGCGCGGACGTTGCCTATGTCCGTGGGGCGATCCTCTGGGTCCCTCGTTGCTTCGTTCATGGGCGTACCAAATCTTCCTACGTAAGTCTGGCCTCATGCGCGATATTGTCAAGCATGACGAGTTCTCTCGCCAGGTTCCGGCTGCCGAAGCCGCGCGCAGGGCGGGCTATTCTCCGGCACCGAGCGAAAAGCAGTTTGGGCACGGATGAATTCCCGCAAATTGTGACCGGAAGTCGGTGACCATCGCGCGCGCTAAAGGGGTATCCTGCAGAGCGGCTTGGCAGCGGGCTGAATGCGCCTCGCGCCGATGCAGACTAAGAGTACTGCCGAGATGACCAGAAGGATCCAGAGGACCAAAAGAAACAGCAGCACCATCACAAGTTCCTGGGCCACAACGGAGTCGCGCAAACCGCCAGGTTCAAACCACTGGGTCAGTGCATCCCAAGAAATGAAGGCGAAGAAATTCTCCTGAGCAAGTTCTGCCGCGGTTCCGATGTCGTCCATTGACGGATTCATGGATCAGCTCCTGAACCGTCTGTGGCGTCGGGGGCGTTGCGGCGCTCTTTCTTGTTCTGTAACTGCCCCATCTTTTCCACCGCTTCCACTCGCTCTGGACTTGCGCGTTGTCTTCTCGAGTTCCGTTCAATCCACACGCAAAGACCGAGAAATGCGCCGGTTATGATGATTACCGCGATGGTTGCCGGTTCCATGCTTCCTCCTCGTTCTGATTCCATAATTTGCAGTTTGGACGGTTCATTTGAAACGCCTCTTGCGTTGCCGGCTGACTGCCGTCTCCGGGTGGCGAACCGCACCAACCATATGGGACCAATCCAATTCTCGCTCGTGCGGCCGATACGCACGCCGGTCGGAAGAAGCTGAACCTGGATGCGGCAGGACGCATTCGGAATATTGCCGGGTCCTGGGATGTCCTCGACGCGGACGCTGGCGCGTCCAAGTTTCGCTGCGAACCTGCCGAGCGCGAGGTGCAGGTGCCGCTTGATGTACGCGTAGTAAGGGCGCCTTTCAGGTCTGCACTTTCGGTGCGAACATCGATATTCCTCTTTCTCTCCACCTCTTGTTTTCTCTCCTTTCTTGTATAGGAGGAAACGAATCTTCGGACAATTAGAAACTTTGCTTGACACGATTAGAGATTTACGCAGTATGATTTGGCAATGGAATGGCTGAACTATCATCACCTCTTTTATTTTTGGACGGTCGTCCGCACAGGCAGCATCACGAAAGCCTGTGAGGAGTTGCGTCTCGCTCCCCCAACCGTGAGCGCGCAACTGAAAAGCTTCGAGGATCATCTGGGCGAGAAGTTGTTGAAGCGCTCCGGCCGGAATCTCGTTCCCACGGAGATTGGACTCGCGGTGTATCGGCAAGCGGAAGAGATTTTTTCGATCGGGAGGGAAATCTTGGATACCGTCAAGCGACGCCCCACAAGCCGACCCCTGCGTCTGGTCGTGGGGCTCGACGATGTTGTTCCAAAGGAGATCGCACACAGGCTCATCGAACCTGCTTTTCGCCTGGAAGTTGCCATCCGCCTGGTGTGCCATGAAGCAAACCTGGAGCGGCTTGTCGCGGAACTCGCGCTGCACGAGGTGGACGTTGTTCTGTCGGACTCTCCCGTTACGCCGAGCTTGAACTTGCGCGTGTACAACCATTATCTCGGAGATAGCGGAGTCGTTTGGATGGGACCGCCGGACTTGGCAAAACGGTATAGCCGTGGATTTCCGAAGTCTTTGAACGGCGCGCCCGTGCTGCTTCCAACGTACGACACTGCCATCCGACGTAAACTGGACCAATGGTTCGCGGGATTGGGAATTGAGCCCAATCTAGTGGCGGAGTTCGAGGACGACGCTCTCTTGCGCGTTTTTGGCCATGCCGGATCCGGAGTCTTTCTAGTTCCAAGCACACTGGAGAACCATTTTCGGAAGCACGATAACGTCAAGAGAATCGGGGTCGCAAAGAACGTAGTTGGTCATTTCTATGCGATTTCCGCAGAAAGGAAGATCGGGCATCCTGGCGTGGTCGCGATTTGTGAAGCTGCACGCCGCGAAGTCTTCGCCTAAACCTAGCGGCAGTTGTGCAACCCCTCGGAGTACCGTAATTCTTCCTGAATTCGTCCAGACCATTGCTTCGCTATCTTTTTTTCTAATTGTCTGAATTGACAGTTCGGACTCATGGTACAGGCGTTGGGAATAAAACGAGACGGGGATTAGGGGGCTCAATGAGCGAGTTCATAAGGGTTTCGTCAAAATCACGATTCCATGGTTATCCAGAAGACGCGCCGAGCATGTCAGGAATAAACATTCAAACGGCAATGTTGCTCGGTGTAGACCCGACGCCTGTGAGGTTGGTACTGAACTTCTTGGGAGATGCGGCCTAGCGACGATGAGACTTTCTACTGTGGCTGAGCTGCGGAAGGGGATTTCGGAGCAGGAAGCTTGCCTCGTACTTTACGAAGAGGTCCTTCCCGACGGCGACTTCCGGGATGTTCTAAAAGTTGTCCATGATTCAAAGGCGAGCGTTCCGGTGATTCTTTTTTCGAGGCTTGCGGACTGGGATGAGTATCTCGCCGCGGTGAAGCTCGGCGCTCACGATCTTCTACGATTTCCTTTTCGGACCGGAGAACTGCAGTCGGTCATTGACCGGGCACTCGCCAGTCATCCGTTGAGCACGTCCTGACGATATAGGACGGCAACAAGCCTGAGCTTGCTGTGACAAAAGTCAGAGTGCAACGGGCAGGCTGAGTGATGTTCGAGATCATGATTCATCGAATTGCACGGTTCTCGCTGCGGCTGTTCGTGCGTCTCGTAAATTCCTGGCACGAACAGGGAAATTCTTAAACTATCTCTTCAGCAGCGCTGGGATCTGCCGCGATTCTTCGCGTAGGCAAATGCCTGCCGTTCCCAGCCGTGCGCATGTAACGTTTTCGATACTCCGGGCTCTATACTGGTAGGACCATGGAAACCATTGGAATTCTGGAGAAAGCCAGCTTTGAGGGCTGGACCGACCAGGAGGTCCTTGACCGGATAAAGGCCGGCGATACCTCTCTGTACGAGATCATTATGCGCAGGTACAACCAGCGGCTCTACCGTGTCGGGCGCGCTATCTTGCGCGATGATGCCGAAGCAGAAGATGTAATGCAGGATGCCTACGTCCGAGCCTATCAACACCTTGATCAATTTGCTGGACGCGCGCCCTTCTCCGCGTGGCTGACGCGCATTGCAGTCCACGAAGCGCTGGCCCGCCTGCGTTTGCGCAAACGCAACACGCAACTGGACGACAAAGATCCGGATGGAGAGCTTTCTATGAATATGGTCGAGACTTCCCCTGACCCAGAGCAAAGTGCTA
>QHYO01000735.1 GCA_003224135.1 Acidobacteriota bacterium
CTTTGCAGGCGCAGTACGAGCGTCACCTGACTCGCGGCTTCCAGTTTCTCGGTTCCTTCGCGTGGTCCAATACGCTTGACGATGCTTGCGGCGATCTGGACGCCTGTGCGCCGCAACTTTACACCGACTTTAAGGACGAAAGGGGCCGCTCCAACATTGATCAGAATTATCGCCTGGTGCTCAGTTCGCTCTACGAACTCCCGTGGGGCCGCGGCAAGCACTGGGGCAGCAACTGGTCGCGTCCGCTCGACTGGGTAGTGGGCGGTTGGCAGTTAAACGGCATTTATACGCTGCAGTCGGGCCTGCCGTTCAATGTCACGGTAAACGAAAACCCGAACGCAACGCGCGCAGACTTAATCGGCGCGCCAAACGTGAACAGCAGCTTCACTCCGGGCGGCAATGACGGAACAAACATCCCGTACCTCGCCAACCTCAACTCGGCCTTTGCTTTGCCGGCTGCAACGCTCTTCCCCGACGGAAGCGTGGTCTTTAACGCTCCCGGCACTGCGGGACGCGCTATTCTACGCGGCCCCGGCAGCTCGAATATTGACCTGGCGCTTTTCAAAAACTTCGCTCTCGGCGAGCGTTTCCGCCTGGAGGTTCGTGTGCAAGCGTACAACCTCACCAACACACCGCATTTCGCCAATCCAAACTCAGTGCTCGGGCAGTGGGATGTGCAGGGTTGCAACCCCGCGACGTCGAGCCAACCGTGCGTGAACGTCGACGGCGTGTCAAAACAACTCATCGCCAACCTCAACACCTCGTTTGGATTCGTCACGTCAACCCAACCCAACAGCTTTCGCACTGTCGAGCTTGGGCTACGTCTGACGTTCTAACTCGTTCGACTCTTTACTACCGGCGGAACCCTAGCGTCCCGCCTCCATTTTTCTTTATCCTTCTTGTCGTGCTCTCGTGATGACTCACTTCTTACGCCTGCGGTTTGCAATCGCAGTTCTTGCAGTCTGTGTGCTTCAGTCGCCGCTTCTCGCGGCTCCGCAATCCGTCGCAGCGGAGAACACGCCTGTGGTCACCAAAGTGGAACCGCCGAATTGGTGGGTTGGACTTACGCCAGACCTGATGATCCTGCTCTCTGGCCACGCTCTGCAGGCGAACAAGGTGACGTGCAACCTTCCCGAAGTCGTTGTGGAACGCACGCAAGCAACGCAAGGCGGCGACTATCTTTTCGTGTGGATTAAATTCGCGCCGCGCATGCGTTCCGGCACCATCGTGTGCCGGATCACAACTCTCCGTGGAGACACTTCTTTTGAATTGCCGGTTTCAAATCGCGAACCAACGGCAAAGCGTTTTCACGGATTGAGTTCCGATGATGTTCTTTATCTGATCATGCCGGACCGCTTCGCTAACGGTGATCCCACTAACGATGAGCCCGCGGAATTTCCCGGCTCGCACGATCGGTCCAAGCCGCGTTCATGGCACGGCGGAGATTTGCGCGGTATCCGCGACCATCTTTCCTACCTTAAGGATCTCGGCGTAACCGCGCTGTGGCTCACGCCGGTTGTAAAAAACGGCGCGGAGCAGGATTACCACGGCTATGGCGCAGTCGACTTGTATGCCGTAGACCCGCACCTCGGCGGCTTGAACGACTACAAGGAGCTCGCGTCCGCGCTACGCGAGCTGCGCATGAAGCTTTTCTTTGACGCCGTGCCCAATCACGTTGGGCCACGTCATCCCTGGGTCAAAGAACCGCCGCTGCCGGATTGGTTCCACGGCACCGCGCAGAATCATTTCGACTCTTTCTCTCCAGTGAACAATTCCTTTTATGGCAAGTCCAGTTCCGGTGGAGCTGCCAACGATCCATTTGAAGCGCTCACCGATCCGCACGCGACACCCGCCATGCGGCGCAATCTTACGGAAGGCTGGTTCTTCGGAATTCTCCCTGACATGAACACGGAGAATCCGGTTGTCCTAAAATATCTTCTGCAAAATTCAATCTGGTGGATCGAGTCGGCGGGCCTTGATGGCTTGCGCGTGGATACGTTTCCCTACGTCTCGCGGACTTTTTGGGAGCAATGGCATGCAGGCCTGCGTCGTATCTATCCGAACCTCACAACGATCGGCGAGGTTTTTCATCCCGACCCTACTGTGACTTCGTTTTTTGTGGGCGGCAGGAAACAGTGGGATGGCATCGATAGCGGGCTGTCCACGGTTTTCGATTTCCCAATGTTCTTCGCAATTCACGATGTCTTGCTGCACGGCGATTCCGCGGGCCGCATCGCCAATGTATTGCGGCAGGACGAACTCTATCCGCATCCCGATTGGCTGGTCCCATTTTTTGCGAATCATGATGTCACGCGGCTTGGGAGCGAGATGGGCAGCTCGCCAGACAAACTTCTCTGCGCCTTCGGGCTAATTCTGACGCTCCGCGGAATTCCCGAGCTTTATTATGGAGATGAAATCGCCATGCCGGGCGCAGGCGATCCAGACAACCGGCGGGATTTCCCCGGAGGTTGGCCAGACGACAGGCAAAATGCTTTCACCGAAGACGGCCGCATGCCTGAACAACAAAAAATCTTTTCAGCCGTGCGGAATCTTTTACAAATTCGCCGTCAGCACGCCGCACTTCGCACTGGAAAGCTGTTTCACATATTTTCTGACGGCGACTCGTATGTATTTATGCGCCAGACCGAGGATGAGCGGCTCCTGGTCATCTTCACTAATGGAAGCAAGCCGCGAGCGCTAACAATTCCACAAGCAAACACCCCTCTTGCTGGGGCCTTGAGATCAACGATTCTTTATGGCAATGGCAGCGTGGAAATCAACGGCCGGGAAGTGAAGATCACAGCACCCGCGCAATCGATTTCTATTTTTTCGCTCCATTGAATTGGTCAGAGAATCAGCTCGGCGGTCCAACTATTCTTCGCCTCGGGTAATGTGAACACGACGGCGTGCTGCGCCGAATCAAATCGCCACTCGTGAATTGTAGCGTCGCCCACGCGCACACTCTTCGGCGCTTTGCCTATCCCGAATACCGTAATTTCCGCGGCGCTCCACCAGGGCTTGTAACTGTCTTTTTCGATGGTACTGACAATTCTGATCGCGTCCGCTCCCACCTGGCACGAATAGCTGACGCGCAAAAATTCTCCTTTTTCGTAGGCCAGTGTGTGTCCGTCGTCCTGATACAACGAGCCTTTGCAGTCTGGCCCGGGATACACTCGCAGGCCCAGCGGGCCATTGGGCGTTTCGCCCGTGTTTTGCACCAACGGCTGCCGCGGCACGATCGCTCCAGCGCGAACATAAACGGGCACTTCATCCAGTGCGGGCTTCAGTTTTTTCAGTTCTTGGTCGGAACTTTTTTCGCCGGTCCAATAGTCGTACCAAGCTCCCGGCGGCAACTGAATCGCTTTCACGTCCAGCAGTTCGGTAGTCACAGGAGAAACAAAAAGATCATGACCAAACATAAATTCGCCGTCATCGTTAAAAAATTCCGGCGACTGCGGATACTCCAGCAGCAGGGGCCGCATCAGCGGGATTCCCGTGCGAGTCATCTCTTCCACGCTCGTATAAATATAGGGCAGCAGCCGGTAGCGCTCTTCGATGAAGTGTCTGCGGATGGCTTCGTGCTTCGCGCCATGTACCCAAGGCTCCTGGTCTCCCGTCCCCTTTGCGGTGTGGTCGCGATAGATCGGATTGAACGCGCCCGCTTCGATCCATCGCGTCAGCAAGTCCGCAGTTGGCGTTCCCGCGAATCCCCCGATGTCGTCGCCAACCATCCCGTAGCCGGAAATTCCCATGCTCAGCAGCATCGGCGTACTCATCCCAAGATGGTTCCATACTGCCACGTTGTCTCCGGTCCACGTAGCGGCATACCGTTGCGTGCCAGCGTAGGCTGCGCGAGTCAGAACAAATGGCCGCTCGTTCGGCCGCAGCTTCAGCAGACCTTCACTCGTCGCGCGCACATTCTCCATTCCGAACACGTTATGAATCGCCAAGTGCGGCAGAGTGGTTCCATCATCCAAACGGTGACGAACGTCCGGCGGCATGGTCTTGGTGGATGTCAGAAAAATCGCCGGTTCATTCATATCGTTCCAGAAACCGGCCACGCCCATGTCCACAAAATTCTTGTAAAGGCCTCCCCACCACTCGCGCGCACGGGACAGGGTGAAATCTCCAAACACGCTGTCCCCCGGCCATACTGGCCCGACGTACGTCGTTCCGTCCGCGCGCTTCAGGAAAACGTCGTCTTTCACTCCAGTGTCGTAGGGTGCGTATCCGTGATCGGGATTTTTCTTGATGTGCAAATCGGTAATCAACACAGTGTGAAATCCCTGCGCGCTCAGGTCTGAGATCATCTTTTCAAATGTGGGAAACTTCTTGCGGTCCACCGTGAACGGCGCATTCCCATCCTGATAGTCAATGTCCAGATAAATGGCGTCCGCGGGAATCTTTTTGTCGCGAAGCGTTTTTGCAACTTCGTAAACGCGTTCTTCCGGTTCGTAGCTGTACCGCGATTGCTGGAAGCCCAGCGTCCATAGCGGTGGCAGCTTTGTGCGCCCGACCAATGCGCTAAAGTCCTGAACTATCTTGCCCGGCGTTGGTCCGCCAAAAAAGTAATAGTTGATCTCGCCGCCCTCGGCGCCGAAAGAATAGAAGTCGTGCCCTTCCTTACCGAAATCGAAACTGCTCCGCCACGTATTGTCGAAGAAAATTCCGTAAGCCAAACCTTTGCGCAGTCCGATGAAAAACGGAATCGTCTTGTAAAGAGGATCTGTTGATTCGCGCCAACCGAACGCATCCGTGTTCCACATGGT
>QHYO01000736.1 GCA_003224135.1 Acidobacteriota bacterium
TGGGAACCTTGCGTACAAATCCACTCGTGGATCGGACACCAGATCAATCATCGCGCGCAGATCATTTTGAACAGCGTGCACGCTTCTCTTCCACGCAGCGTCATCCGGCGACGCCGATACCTTCGGCCAATATCCGTCCGGAAAATCCGGCGACACGTGCTTAGGATTGCGGCTGAATTCCAGGATGTCCCACTGCGCAATGCGAATATGCTCCAGCAGCTGCCACGCCGTGTGTTCGAAACCTTGCGCGGCGGTCGCACGCTTGTCCGCCGGAAAATCCGCCAGAGCATCGGAAATCCCGACGTGCGCCTCGCCTCCCTTCAAAAGCTCAACAAGATGTTTCCGGAGAGAAGCACTCGAGTCCGGAGTTTGCCTTGCCGTCTTCTCGCGATTCGCAACTTTTGCTTTGCGCGCCACTATGGTTTTTCCGAAACCACGACCTGCTGAGGGCCGGCAGGAAGCTGATGCAGCGTGCTGTTCGAAAAACCAGCGTTCTTGAACATCGCGTCGTACTCCGAGAGAGTGTATGCATCTCCGACTGCGGTCCCGGTCAGCATAATCAGGCTAAACCCTGCGGCGGTTGGTGGCGTGATACGGTCCTCGTTGGGCACAAATTCCAACGTGATTGCGCGGCCGCCGGGCTTCAGGGCTGCATGGATGCGCCGCAGCAATTTTTCACAAGTTGGTTTGTCGAAATGATGCAGGATATTGGTCAACAGCACCACGTCGTAATCCGTACCAAGGTCAGCTTCAAACACGCTCCCAGGTAGCAGACGCAGGCGATCCTCAACTCCAGCTGCTCGCGCATTCTCTTTTGTCACTTCGAGCACCGCCGGCCAATCGAGCGCGACAACCTGCGCTTTCGGATTCTGCCGCGCAAATGTGATCCCAAACATTCCATGGCTCGCCGCTACGTCCAGAACCTTGCACGGCTTCTGCTCCTGCATGCCCGCAACCTCGGCCATGAACATCGCTGACGGGCCCGTTAACGGAGCCATCGACTTGGCAAATGCCACCCACATTTCATTTTGAGGTTTCGTATTGTCGGCTTCCGGCATCACGCTTCCCCCGGCGCGCACCGCGTCCGTCAACCGCTCAAAGCTTTGCTTGTGTCGTTCGCTTGCGAGAAATCCAATCACTGACCCCATAAACGCAGGCGACCTGCGGTCCAGGAAACCTGCGGTTTCCGGCGCAAGCGAGTAGCGATCGCCTTCCTTTGTCAGGAAACCTTGAATCGCTAAATAGTCAGCAAGAATCCGCACGCCGCGTTCCGAGGCTCCTACTCTCTTTGCCAGAGTGTCGGATTGATTGGCGCCTTCAGCGATCGCGCTGAAAAGGTCCAGCTCGAAGCCTGTCTTGAGAGCTGCCGTGCTTTGAAACGCATTCAGAGTGTTGAAAATACGTTCCGGCGTGGGTCTGGTGGTAAGCGGTGCGGTGGCCATGATTGATTTGCTCCTTAAAGTTTACTGCGAGGGCACAGATTATAGCCCTTCGCACCGCGATTGCCACCTCGTCTTGCCTTCCGCGCCTTCCGGCATCGAGTTGCTTGCTACCGGCACCGCTGGCATACTCTCGCTTCCTCGAATTTTTTATCCGCGGAGAGGTCGCTCTGATGAAACGTGAATTCCATCGCTGGTATTCGCAACGCCTGGGAATGGAGCTGGGTGTGGTCGTTTACGGCCACTGGGGCTCGCCACTCCTCGGTTTTCCCACCAGCGCCGGCGACGAATGGGAACTCGAAGGTCAGTCCCTAATCAGTTCACTGGCCGATTTCATCGATGGGGGCAAGCTGAAGTTCTTCACCATCAATTCCATCAACGGACTGAGCTTCTACAACAAAAGCGCGCACCCGTTTCATCGCAGCTACGTCCAATCGATGTTCGATTCTTATCTTCGCGAAGAAGTAGTTCCTTTTATCTGGGACAACTGCCAGTCGCAGGGAATTGCCATCTCAACGATGGGCGCATCGTTTGGCGCCTATCACGCTGCAAACTCGCTCTTCAAACACCCCGACGTCATCAAACGTTGCTTCGCCCTGTCCGGAGTGTATAACCTGAAAAATTTCATGGACGGCATGTTCGACAACAACTTCTACTTCAACAATCCCGTCGACTATCTTTCGAATCTCAGCGATCCCTGGGTTTACGGCCAACTCGCCTCGTGCGACATCCATCTCTCCACCGGCACAGGCCAGTGGGAAAACTCGGGGCCCACATATCGTTTGTCGGAAATTCTTTCAAGCAAAGGAATTCGCCACTCGCTTGATAATTGGGGTCCCATGGGCGGCCACGACTGGCCCTACTGGAAACACCAAATGCGCGAATACGTCTCCAGGCTTTTTTAGCGGCGCGAAGCTTAGTCAGCGTGTTGGCTTAGAGCGCTTATCCCGGCACTCTCTTCCCGGGCACTGGACAGTTTTCCTTCGCAGGCAATCAGGAGTGACGCCGCCGTGTCCGGGCGGCCTTTTGCCCAGCCCGCCGCAATCCTTCCTTCCCTTTTGTATGCACTGCTTTCATCGCGGCTCCGTGCAGCGACGAACGGCCCCGCCTTCTCGCGGCGCCGCGTGTCTGCCGCGACAGCGCAGACTTCGATGCACTCGACGTACTTTCTTTTTTCAATGCGTTTTCAACCGCGCGCGAACGCCTCGGCGACACTCCTCTTCTCCCCGAACGTCCCTTCGCCAAGTCTCGTTCCGCCTGTTTTCGCACACGCTTGCTGGCGCGGCCAGATTTCGGAGGCCGCAACTTCACGCCCGCACGTCGCGCTTTCGATAGACCGATTGCAATTGCTTGCTCGACTGACCGTGCTCCGTGTTTACCCTCGCGCACATGATGAATCTCTTCGCGTACAAACTCTCCCGCCTGAGTCGATGGCGATTTTCCTTCTTCTTTATCACGTTGTGCTCGTGCGATTGTTTCTGGGTCTGGCATGACAATTCCCCTCTTTCGCGGGCCGGGTGCGTCAAAGCCGAACCTAAACCGTCCCCAGCCTCTAGGGCAAGTCGGCAGATTCCTGTACAGCTGACTGATTCTTTGTCCGGTTCTACGTCAGGCGAGGCCCAGATAATGCATCTGGTAATGTCCCTTGGAAATAATCTGATCGCTGTCGATCCACACATCGCAATTCCGCGTCAGTACGTCCACGTGGGTCTTTGATTTCCAGTCCGCATGAGTCTGGCTCCCATACGGATCGCCGAACGCAATGTGCACACCGGGAAACTTTTCGTCCTGCAGCAAAATCCCGATCAT
>QHYO01000740.1:0-2261 GCA_003224135.1 Acidobacteriota bacterium
AAAATCGGGTCAAACGGCACTGCAGCAAGCTAGAACTTCAATTCGATATTGAGCTGAGTGCGGCGCGGAGGATTGGCGGCAACAGGCTGGCCGAAGAGCGGCGAGCCGAGGACGGCGATATAGGTAACGTAGTTGGGATGGTTCAAGACATTGAAAGAGTTGAGAGAGACGGTGAGTGTAGGGACGTCCTTCTTGTGTTCGCCATGTTGCGCTGAAAAAGGAAAATCGTGAGAAAGGTTGAGGTCGAGATTGACGAGGCCCGGGCCGTGTAGCGTATTGCGCGCATAGCCCGGAGGGCGGTCGTTTACGACACCATCTCCGTTGTTGTCGGCGCCCGTGATGACATTGACGGGCTTCCCGGAATAGAGAGAAAGAGCGGCGCCGAGGGTAAAGAGTCCGGTGAAATGAGTTGAGCCGAGGAGATCGAATTTGTGGCGCCGGTCATTATCGGAGCGGGCCCAATCGGCGGACGGGTCGAGGCTGTTGCCGGGGAAATAAGTGACGCCGCCGGTGTTGTTGTAAGTTTTGCTGAGCGTGTATTGAATTTGACCGTTGAAGAAGCGGGAAGGCGTGCCGCGGAAGGTGAGTTCGAGCCCGTTGCTTTTTTGGTAGCCGTCTGACTGTAGCTGACGTTCCTGTCCGATCGCGGGATTGGGACGATCTGTGAACGGCGGAAGGGGAGCATTGGCGTCAATGGAGCGAAAGAGCGAGATGCCGCGCGAGCCGATGTAGCCTGCGCTGAAGGTGCTCTTGGCGGTGATTTGGCGCTCGACGGCAAATCCGTATTGCACGCGATACGGAATATGGAGGCGCGGATCAAGTGTGACGAAGCTGGTAGGTACGGCGGCGAGTTCGCCTGGTGTGACAGGGAAGGAGGGGTTGGGAACGATGAAGCGCAGAAGATCGACGCCATTGAAGTGAAGAAGATCGGCGATGGGGCGAGGACCGGATCGATCGTAGAAAAAACCAGCGCCACCGCGAAAGACGGTTTTACTTTTGGAGGATGGAGCAAAAGCGAAGCTGAAGCGCGGTGCGAAATTGTTCGGGTCGTCATGAAAGAAGTTCTGCCAATAGTAGCGAAGGCCGACGGTGACGGAGAGCTTAGGATTGATGCGCATCGTGTCTTCGATGAAGCCGGAGATGACCTTTTCGAGAAAAACGAGATGGCCGTTACCCTGTTGAATGACGACAGTGGATGGCGTATTCGCTTGAAAGTCGGCAAGGCTGGCGAAGGTGTACGTGCCGAGCTGGTTCGTGAAATCGTTAGCGCCCCGGCGGCTGATGTCCGGAGTGTCCACGCCGAAATTCAAAAGATGCTTGCCGTGGGCGTAGGTGACGATGTCGGTGCCGTCGAAATGGTATTCAGTGCGGCGGGAGTCAGCTTGTGCCCCGCCGCCGGTGAACGCACCGGAAACGATGATTTGGGGAGCAGAGTTGACGCTAGTGCGGGGTTGATTGTTTTGGCCGACGAGGAAACGGAGTTGATTGGCCCACACGGTTGAGAAGGCATGGCGATAGCTGACGTTAATCTCGTTCTCAACCATGGAAGAGTTGTAACCCGCTTCGGGCAGGACGGTGCCGCCAACATTCTGATTCTTGTTTGACATGTCTTCGTTGGAGTAGCCGATCCAGAAGAGGTCGCCGTTCGCCAGTTCGTGGAAAACGCGCCCTTCACCGAAAAAATGGTGCATGGGAGCGGGAACATTTTCTCGAATCGGCACCTGGGCCGTTCCGGAAAGGCCGATGGCGCTGACGATGGCCTGTTGGTCGTCGAGGTCGCGTTCGAACGACAGAAGAAAAGTGGTCTTCTTGCTGTGGCTGAGCGGCCCGGTGAGGGAGCCTTCGTAGTATTGGCGCGATTCGGGAGGTTTCTGGAGGGCGAACGCGTTCGAGGCGTCGAAGACGGCGTCGCGATACAGAAAATTTACGCTACCGTGCAGAGCCGGAGTGCCAGGTTTGGTGGTGATCTCCAGCCGGGCGCGGCCGGGATTTGCGAAAAGAGCGGAGTAGGGATTCTGGTTGATCCTCACTTCCTGGATGGCGGAAGGCGTGACACCAGGCCCGTTGGCTTCGATGCCGTTGACGACCAGAGAGACGCCGATGGTGGAGACGGAGTTGTCGTCCAGGAAGCGGGAGAGTGTGGTGATGTAGTCCTGATCGAAAACGGGAACGCGATCGAGGGCGGCACGTTCGAAAGTGTTGGCGCTTTGATTTTGCGCTGTGTCGGTGGTGACTTGTGGGGAAGAATCGGCCCCGCCAAC
>QHYO01000740.1:2321-4741 GCA_003224135.1 Acidobacteriota bacterium
TTCCCTTGAAAGTGATGGGGATAGTGGCGTCTTTGAACGCAGGAGCGGCGATAGAGAGGGTATAGGATCCCACGAGTATTTTTTCGAAGTGAAAGCGCCGGAAGAGTCGGTTTCCGTTCGGATCGGGGTACGGTTGGCGGACTCGCGAAGAAGGACGATGGGGTGGGAAATGACAGCGCCGGAGGGGTCCTGGACTGTTCCCGAAAGCATCGACGAAGTGGACGACGACTGGGAGTCGTCGGAACCGGGCCGTGCGTCTGGCGAATCCGGGCCGTGCAAAGTTTGCGCGCCGCTCACCGCGACGAGCAATACCCACGCGAGAAACACAATGGAAATTTTTTGGCGCAAGACCATTGGGACGGTAGCACGGCAAAGCTAAATGGCGGTTAAACCGTCTGGCGGGTTGATTGTAAAGATGAACATCGAGGCTGGAAACCGGAGAGGCGCTATTCGTTGAAGAGGGTGGGTTGAGCGGCGGCGGGGACGGCGGGTTTTCGGCGGGCGATGCCAACGACGCCGAGGACGGTGACTTCGCTGAGGGCGGAACGCGGGACGAAGATGCGATCGGTGTTGGAGTTGAGGTCGGGCGGAGTGATTTGGATGCCGTTGTCCAGAAGCGAGAGCAGATCGTTAGGAACGACGCCTTCAAGAGAATCGCCGTCAAGGAAGCGGAGGCGAAGCCACAGGCCATCAAGCTTGGGGCGGCTGAGGAATGCTTTGCGCTCGGGTTCAAAGTCGCCATCGAAATCGCGCACAAAATAGATGGAGCGAATGCGGGAGAGTGGAAGCTCCTGATGCTCTCCATCGTGGGTGAGAAGATCGATCGGGTCGAGCTGACCGATACGCGAAGGATTGAGGTAGCCGCGAAAAGATTTGCGGTCCTGCAATTCGACAATCACCTTTTTGTGGGTGGAGGCTGGGGCGCGGAGTTTCAAGGGACGGGATTTACCCCCAAAGAAGCAGATTTGCACATAAAGAAATTCTATGTTATGTTAAGCGCGAAATTCCTGTCAACCTATTGTTTTTAATGGATTTAGGCCGGAGGGCGCAGCTCGTTGACTGAGAAGAAGCAAATCCTCAAATCGGCTTCGATCATCTCGCTTGTTACCATTGTCAGCCGCATTCTCGGTTACGTTCGCGACCAACGCATAGCCCTTCTGCTGGGAACGACTGTTGCTGCCGACTCCTATTTGCTGGCGTATCGGATTCCGAACCTATTCCGCCGGCTGGTGGCGGAAGGCTCAATGACGGCGTCGTTTATCCCGGTATTTACGGGATACATGCGGGAGAAGGACAAAGAAGAGGTTTGGGACTTCGCGAACCGCCTGTTTTGGACTTTGGCGCTGGTCGTGGCGGCAATCACCGTTCTGGGGATGGTGTTCTCGCCGTATGTGATTCACCTGTTCGCCTCGAGCGGCAGCAAGGAAGGAGGATGGCAACAAGCGATTGAGCTGAACCGGATTATTTTCCCATACCTGTTTTTTGTGGCGCTCGCCGCGCTGGCGATGGGCATCCTGAATTGTTTTCACGTATTCGGATTACCGGCAGCAACGCCGATATTTTTGAATCTCGCGACGATTCTGTTTTCGGTTGCGGCGGTTTGGAAGTACTTCAAGAGCCCCGCGACGGCGTTGGCGGTGGGAGTTCTTGTCGGCGGGGTGCTGCAATTCTTGATTCAAGTGCCACTACTGGTACAGAAGGGGATGACGTTTAAATTTGGCGTTTCATTTACGCATCCTGGGATCCGTAATGTGGCACGGTTGATGATTCCACGGCTGTTTGGAATTGGGATTGGGCAGATCAACCTGCTGATCGACACGCGGTTTGCGACGGCGAGCAAGATGCCGGAAGGAAGCCTGGCGGCGCTCTATCTGGCGGATCGCGTGATGGAACTGGTGCTCGGCGGGTACGCGATAGCGGTGGCGACGGCGATTCTACCGATGATGTCGCATCAAGCGGCGGCGAGCGACTTCAACGGGTTGAAGAAGACGCTGGCGTTCTCAGTGCGGCTGGTGGCGTTTATTACGATTCCGGCGATGTTGGGATTGATGATTCTGCGCGAGCCGATCATCAGAGTGTTATTCCAGCACGGACGATTCGTCGCGGAGTCTACTCGGTTAACGGCGCGGGCGCTGCTGTATTACGCGATCGCGTTGCCGGGGCTGGCCACGGTGAAGCTGGTGGTGCCGGCGTTCTATTCGACGAAGGACACGAAGACGCCGGTCATTGTCGCGGCGATTTCGATGCTGGTGAACATCGTTCTAAACATTGTTTTTCTGGAGTTTTTCTTCAAGCGGGTGCAAAACGGCGGACCGGCGCTGGCGACCGCGATTGCGTGCTACTTCGATTTCTTTGCGTTGATCCTGATATTCAGGCTGCGTTACGGGCCGATGGGCATTCGCGAAATCATGAAGTCGTTT
>QHYO01000123.1:0-253 GCA_003224135.1 Acidobacteriota bacterium
GACCTCCCAGCGGTCACATTGGACTGCAAAATCATCATTCCGGGTCCCGCGTTCAATTTCGGAACTTGTTCATCACACTAACCGGTGCCGCTGTTGCAGCTGGAAGCGGGAACTGACTAGAAACCCTTCAGGGGCGCGAACGAATAAGTCCATTTCACAGCAAAACGCGTCTCGCGAACTTGCGGAGAGCGCCTCCCGTAAATAAGGAGCCGAACCGGGTTTATCGGATCGGCTCCGCGTGAGCTGCTTACTT
>QHYO01000123.1:281-1540 GCA_003224135.1 Acidobacteriota bacterium
TTCCTCGTTCTCTTCGCGCATTTTCGTTCCTGTTACGGTGACCTTGTGTCCGAGGTGCTTGGAGAGATCGACGCTGTTGCTGCCGCGGAGGCCATAGTGCTTTCCGTCTTCACCTGTGACAGAGTACTCGCCGGCTTCATCGCCTTTCTGCAGGCAGCCGGTGACGGTTACACTCTTTCCACGTTTCGTTTTCGGTTGATTTTCTTGTGTTGCCCAGGCAAGTGAGCCCAAGCCTAAGGCGAGCACACATGTTAAAACGTACCTAGCCCATGTAGTTGTTAGTCTCATATCGACACCTCTTAACTTGAAATATGGGCCGGGAAAACTCGAGGCCTTCTGGTGGCAAGCAGAGTTAAGCGAAAATGCGCCTCAGCGTTCATCGCCATGAGCGGAAGCGCTTTTGCCTAGTTCATCCAAAGCCGCTTTGAATCCGGTAGCGAGCTTTTCCGCCGGGCCCCTACCCCAGTAGTGAAGAAAGATGACCATTGGCGTGACTTCGATCATGTGATGATGTATCGCGACCACGTCAAGACCGTTTTTGCGGAGCGCTTTCAGAACCGGTGTTACTTCGCTTTCGAGCATGGCCACATCGCCTGCAATCGCAGCATCCTCCTGCGAGCCGGTAAAGGCAGCCCAGGTGTTATGCCCCATGCGAGCGTTCATCGCGGCGCCGTGCTCCTTCATTTTTAGATCGTCGCGACCCACCGTGATTTTGTAGACGGCGCCGGACTGCTCTCCTTCGTGTCCGACGATCTTCGCAAGCTTCAGGGTATTTAGTGGAGCTCCACCGCTGCTAGCCGGCATCGCCGCCGCCGGCGTTACGTGACCGATCAAATCCAATCCCGCCTTAACGCGCTTGGTAAGATCGGCCGCTTTCCCCATCCCATGCACGTGCATGAAATACACGCGCGGGTCATCCCAGAAGAAATGATTGTGGAGGGCCGTAACGTCGATTCCATTATCGAGCAGCGCCGACATGACAGGATTGACTTCATCTTGCGACAGAACTAGGTCCCCCATCATTACCTCCGAACCGCTCGCATTCATCGTGAATGCAATCCAGCCTCCGAAACCAAATGGCGTTGGCGTGGGAAAACCTTGAACGGTGATCTTCAAATCGTTGCGCGGAACGTTCACTTTCAAGACCCCATCTTTAAAATCGCCTTTTTTGTCGAGAGTTTTCAGAACTTCCTCATAGTCACTCGGAATGTTCTGGGCGGGTGTGGACGTGGCGGGAAAGATGAGTACAGCGTTGGAAA
>QHYO01000124.1 GCA_003224135.1 Acidobacteriota bacterium
GGCCTTGAGGCAACGCTTGAGCGGCGTTTCCGGCAAGGATTCAGCCTCCGCTTCGCTTATACCTACTCTCGAAGTATTGACAACACGCCACAGGAACTGGAAAACAACTCCGGTTCGGCACCGAATGGATATGACTATGCTTCCTGGACCGGGCCAAGCGATTTTGACACGCCACATCGCTTCGTCGGCAGCTATGTTTACGAATTGCCGTTCGGCCGTGGCCGACATTTCGTCAACAGCGGATTCCTTTCTTATATCATCGGAGGCTTCCGCACCTCGGGCGTCTACACGTTTGCAAGCGGCCGTCCATTTACGGAGAGTTCCGGTGGAACCATCGCAAACTCGCTTGACTCATTTGGCGCTGTTGCCGCGACTCCAAATCTGGTGGGGACACCCCACATCGTTGGCAACGTGGATTGCTGGTTCTTCGTGGCCGGCAACAAATCGTGCGCTGCGCTGGAGCCTGGTCTGAGCGACGCCTATCAACTGCAGGCCCCCGGTTTTTTGGGAAATGTGGGACGAAATACGCTGCGCGGCCCGCACACCAATGTGTTTGATTTTGCGTTGATTCGCGACTTTCCGATTCACGAAGCACTCGGATTGCAATTCCGTTGGGAAGTATTCAATCTGACGAACACGGTTCAATTCGGCCAGCCCAGCAACAACTTCAGCAGCTCCAGTGCCGGCACAATTACCTCTTTGGCAGGCGACCCGCGTGTGATGCAATTTGCGTTGCGGCTATCCTTCTAAGGACCTCCGCCCGGAGCGCGTGTGCCACCAATGGGCAGAATTATCGTCGCCGTCTTGCTGACGGTCGCGCTTTCCCTCTCGAGCGTGACCGTTCTTTCACAATCCACCGTGGGCGCCGCTCATCCCGGCGCCCGCAGCATTCTGGATGCGCACAATTGCTACCCCTATTTCGAGTGGTGGCACGATCGGATCGACCGGGCACTTTCGGCCGGAGCGCCAAGCGCCACTTGCCATCGAACAGGACCTCTTGTGGTACACAGACGCGAAGACCGGCAAAGCCTGGTCGGTTGTCTCGCACGGTCGACCGGCGACCGGCGCGGAGCCGACTCTGCGGGAATATTTTTTTGAGCGCATTCGTCCGCTGGTTGAAAAAGCTTTGCGTGACGGCAATCACGGCGATTGGCCGCTGATCACGCTTAACCTGGACTTGAAATCGGAAGAACCCGAACATCTTGCGGCCATTTGGGGGACTCTCGGCGAGTATCGGGAATGGCTCACGACCGCGAAGAAAACGGCCGACCTGCGAAACCGGGAGCCGCTTGACGTGCGGCCACTTCTGGCGTTGACGGGAGAATCGCAGGCACAAAAAGCTGTGTTCTACGACCACCTGCCCGATGGCGCGCAGCTGCTGGTCTTTGGAGCCGTCGAAACAAACACAAAGGATTCCGCCGCAGCGCCCGAGGTAATCGCTCCCGACGCGGCGGACAATTATCATCGCTGGTGGAACAACAGCTGGCGCGTTGTAGAAAACGCGGGCCAGGAAAATGCCGGAGCGTGGACAGCGGCGAAAGAATCGCGGCTGGCTGAACTGGTCCACTACGCGCACCAACACAATCTGTGGATTCGGTTTTATACTTTGGACGGCGCAACTTCCGCCGAACTGAGTTGCAACGGGTGGTTCAGGACCTACAATTTCGGGTCGAAGGGAGCCGTCGTCGAGCGTTGGAAGGCCGCGCGTCGCGCCGGAGCGGATTACATTGCCAGCGACCAATACGAGGAATTGGCCGAAACCCTTCGGGCGCGCTAGCGTTTTTTTGCTGCTGCGTGCCCGTCGAATTCTTTTGCAAACGTAGAAGTGCTTCATAACTCGTGTCTCCTGAAAACTGAAAGAACTCCGCCAACATAGGTCCGCTCGAGATCTGCGGCCTGGTGGGGTCAATCCGCGACTGTCGACGGGTTTCATCCTTCGACCGATCTTGACGCTCCTGCTATGCTCTGTTTTCTGCTACAACGATATTTTGTCGTGCGAAGAATATCCGGTTAAAGAAAATAAGGAGTTGTTCAAGCATGTGTCGCGTAGCCAAGGCTCTCGTATCTCTTACCGCGCTGCTCGCATTCACCGCGTCATCGCGGGCGCAGAAGAACCCTAAAGCCACATCCGGCATGACTCTGCTTGAAAAGCGCGCTTCTCTGAACCTCGATGCTGCCCGCTCCAATCCGTTGCAATTGCGCAACCTGCTTTTGAAGATGCCCAAGGGGGCAGACCTGCACAATCACCTTTACGGCGCCGTTTATGCGGAGACCTGGATTCGCAATGCGGCCGAGGATCGTCTGTGCATTGATCCTGCGGCAATTCGCGGAACCACTTCTGTTTTTTCGCCGAGCGAGGGCCAACAAACTCCTTCTTGTGGAAACGGAAAGGTCCTTGCTGCTGATGCGTTCCAGGATCAACGCCTCTACGACAGTCTGGTGGACGCTTTCTCGATGCGGGGATTCGTTCCGTCGTCAGGAGTTACCGGTCACGACCATTTCTTCAACACTTTTGCGCGGTTCGGCAGTATTTCCACGCGTCACCTCGGCGAATGGCTCGACGAACTCGCTACACGCGCCCGCCGCCAGAACGAACAGTACCTTGAGCTAATGCATACGCCGGACTTTAGTCGGACTGCAAAGGCAGGCTATGAGATCGGGTGGCGGGATGACTTCGGCCACTTCCGCGATGCGCTTCTCGCAAAAGATCTCACTTTAGACATAACGGCCGCAAGGAAAGAGCTCGATGAAGCGGAAGCATTTCGTGCGAAGCGCGAACATTGTGGCGAACCCGGCGAAAGTTCCGT
>QHYO01000741.1 GCA_003224135.1 Acidobacteriota bacterium
GGTGAGGAAACCGTCCGCCCCGGGGGCTACCAGGGCAAGAACATCTTCCAGCGGAGATTGCCAAGGATAGTGCGGTTTTAGATGGAATTCGGAGAAAAGGAGGCTGAAAAAAACTGATTTTTTCGGACCTGGGCCAAGCATTTGTAAACACAACGGCGCGGGAAGGAAAGCGAATGGTGTCCATCGCATTGAGCGAAAAAACGCGCGGCGTGAGACGAAGTTAGCTTCGTCCATAGAGCTCTTCATTCTCCGGTGGCTACTCCTGAGTCTTTCGACGAAAGAGGCTTGATGTTAGCACCTATCGTGAAGTCAGGAAAAGCCACCCGGCAGTCGTAAATGGAAACGATGACAGACCTTACGTCTCGCTGAACGTAAGGCGAGGATCGGACCGGAACTAGCCACGACTGCGCAACCTAAGGGAACCCTGCGCGGAGGGCAGGGAATATCGCTAACTATAAGGGCGGAAATGCAAAAAGTTGACTGGTCAAAGAAAAATCCTTGACATGGATAAAAAGGGCTGGTATCAAAGCAAGCACGGCATAGTAGTTTTGTACCAGGGGTGCTGCACAAAAAGTAATCGCTTACATCAATCCGAATCGTGAGAACTGAAGTTGTGAAAACGTTTGCTCCGCGGAGCAGCGATCAACGCGTCCAGGCGCTGTAACGCTGAAGTTGGTCGAGGGAGTTCGGAGCACGGGAATTGTCGGGGCTGGATTTCTCGCCGCTCCTGGGTGGTGGGCGCTGGTGGAATGCTTTGAGGAGGATCAGGTTATGGAACGTAATACCGTTCGAATTTGGGGTGGACGGCTAGTGCTTGTTACTGCGGCTTGCCTCGGGTTTTTGATGTTGGGCGCCCCTTCGTCCTTCGCGCAGATCGACGCAGGCGCCGTTTTGGGAACCGTCTCCGATACTTCCGGTGGCCGCATTAGCGGCGCTACCGTGACTTTGACGAACGAAGGCACGAACGCCTCTGTTTCCGCGACCACCGGTGACGATGGCGGATACAAGTTTACGCCAGTAAAGATCGGAACCTACAAGGTCACAGTGACCATACAAGGGTTTCAGACCACAACAACCCATGGCATTACTGTGAACGTCGGTCAGAACGTCGTAACTGATTTCACATTGAAGCCTGGATCGGTGTCGGAAACCGTGGAAGTCACGACGAGCGCTCCGGTATTGCAATCCCAGGATGCGTCGGTTGGCCAGGTCATTGACTCGAAAAACGTCAACGATCTTCCTCTGAATGGCCGCAACTTTACCTTCCTAGCACAGCTTGCTGCTGGCGTGAACACGCCACAAGCGGATACGCGTGGTAACGCCGCAACTGGCGCGTTCGCCGCAAACGGTAATCGACCCGCACAGAATAATTACTTGCTGGACGGAATTGACAACAACTCCGATACGGTCGATTTCCTCAACGGTACCAATTTCGTTGTGTTGCCACCGGTCGACGCCGTCGCGGAGTTCAAGGTACAAACGAGCGGCTTTAGCGCGGAATACGGGCGATCCGGCGCAGCGGTTCTGAACGCAACGATCAAGTCTGGAACCAATGAATTCCATGGCGCTGTGTGGGAGTTCTTGCGCAATGACAAGTTTGACGCAGCCGACTGGTTTGAAAACGCGCAGGGGATCAAGAAGGGTGCCTATCGGCAGAACCAGTTCGGCGTGTCTGGCGGTGGTCCGATCATCAAGAACAAGATCTTCTTTTTCGGTGACTATGAAGGTCTGCGCCGCCGTCAGGGCACTGTTCTCACTGGAACCGTGCCAACTCTAGCGGAGCGCAACAGCGGCTTCACGGATTTTTCCGATCTCCTTAACAATGTCGGAAGCACTCGTACCGACGCTTTGGGCCGCACTTTCGTCGGCGGAACTGTCTTTGACCCTGCCACCACAAGAGCGGTAGGAACCAACTTTGTGCGGGATCCCTTCCCTGGAAACATCCTGCCTGCGGGCCGGTTAGATCCGAACGCCATCGCGTTGTTGAATTTGTTTCCGCTGCCCACATCGGGCGGCGTAACGCAGAACTTCGCCTCTTCGCCTAAGTTGAAAGAGGACCGCAACGCTTTCGATACTCGAATGGACATCAACTTCAGCCAGAATAATCAGCTCTTTTTTCGATTTAGTTATGTAGACGATCCTCAGCTTATTCCTGGTATTTTTGGTGGCGTCGCAGATGGCGGCGGCTTCCAGCAGGGAAATCAAACAGCCAACGCGCAGCAAAGCGCCTTGGGCTTTACACACACCTTTTCTCCGACTTTAATCAATGAGGTTCGCGCAGGACTCAATTACCTCCATACGA
>QHYO01000739.1 GCA_003224135.1 Acidobacteriota bacterium
CCACAGTGAACTGGTATCGCTACGTCGCTTGTTTCTTCGCCGGAATGTTTCTCGCGAATGTCGTGCCTCATTTCGTGCATGGCATTTCCGGTGACCGTTTCCCGACACCATTCGCTCACCCTTCGGAAAAAGGATTGTCATCGCCGACGGTGAACGTTGTCTGGGCACTATTTAATCTGATGGTCGGTTACAACCTGTTTCGGGTCGGAAAGGTTTCAAGCGGAGACGACTCAGCACTTGTTGTTTTCTTCGCAGGCATCGTTGCGATAAGCACGTTATTGAGCCTGCGATTTGCAAAGAAACAAGCAAAGTAACCGCCCGAGCGAAAACCGGCGCGATGCATCCTACAACTAAGTTTGTCGGCGAGTCTTTTGTTTTCAAAACCAGCATTGCAAAGGAAGGACTCTCAAAAGGTAACCCGGCAGGCTTCGGGCGCAGGAGATCCCGAGCTCGAATCTCTGCGGCCCGACCACTTCCTGCCTTGTCCAACCGAGCAGCGCCGATGACGATCTAGCGACCTTGCTTCGTTTGAATGTGGTTATGCGGATTGTTTCAGTGAAGCCATGTCGATGACGAATCGATATTTCACGTCGCTCTTGAGGAGTCTGTCGTAGGCCTCATTAATTTGCGGAATGCGGATTAATTCGATATCTGCAGTGATTCCGTGCTCCGCGCAGAAATCGAGCATCTCCTGTGTTTCGCGGATACCGCCGATCGCGGAGCCGGCGAGCCGACGGCGCTTCATCAGGAAATTAAAGGCGTAGACTGGCGCCGGTTTCTCGGGTGCCCCGACCAACGTCAGCGTGCCATCGAGCTTCAGCAATTGAAGATAAGCGTTCAGGTCGTGGTCCGCGGACACTGCGTCGAGGATGAAGTTGAAGCTACCAGCGTGTTTCTGCATTTCAGCTTCGTTTTTTGAGATGACGACTTCATCGGCACCGAGGCGTAGAGCGTCCGCGGTCTTGTTTGCGGAGGTGGTGAAGAGAACTACATGAGCACCAAAGGCATGCGCAAATTTCACGCCCATGTGTCCCAAGCCGCCCAGGCCTACGATTCCGACTTTCTGTCCTTTGCCGACATTCCAATGGCGAAGGGGCGAATAGGTAGTGATTCCAGCGCAAAGGAGGGGAGCGGTGCCAGCCGGATCCAGTTTATTCGACACGCGAAGGACATACGGTTCCTCGACCACGATGCTGTCGGAGTAGCCACCGTAGGTGACGCCTCCGAGAATTTTGTCTTCACCGTTATAGGTCAAAGTCATGAAATTTTCGCAATACTGCTCTTCGCCAGCGCGGCAATTGGCGCAGACGCGGCAGGAATCCACCATGCAACCGACTGCGGCGATGTCGCCTTCCTTGAACTTCTTGACGGCACTGCCAACCTTGACGACGCGTCCAACGATTTCGTGGCCGGGTACGCAGGGATACACTGTCGGCATCACATCTTTCCACTCATTGCGAACCTGGTGCAGATCCGAATGACAGACGCCGCAAAAGAGAATTTCAATCTGGACGTCTTGCGGTCGCGGGGAGCGGCGTGGAAGCGTAAACGGCGCCAGTGGAGCCGCTGCGCTGTGAGCCGCATAGGCTTTCGCGGCAAACGTTTCGGGCTTTTGAGTTTCTTTGACTGCTTTCTGAGCTGCTTCGGTCATGGTTCTGCTCCTTCGTGACGAACTGCGAGGGAATTGTAGCGCTCTCAAGTGGGCGGGTCACTAGCAGCTCGCGCCAATCTACCTGCAAGTCGTGCCACGCGCAAGGCACTGGTATAACTCCCCATGGGCAGCACACAGCTTCGTGGACATGAACTTCTCCCGCCGGAGAAAGGATTCTCAGGTGGAAAAGGCTTTGTTAGTTTGGCACTCCGCCGAGCGCTTTATACAGTGCGATTACCGCCACATAGGCGTCCCGTTCGCTCTGAGCGACGGAATCTTCCGCTTGAAGCTGGGTGCGCTCGGCATCGAGCAGTTGGAGAAAATCGATTACACCTTCGCGGTAGCGCAGGCGGGCGATGTCCGCGGCACGTTTGCTCTCGCGGGCTTGATCATCGAGCTTGATCAGCTGAGCTTGTTGCGCGTGATAGTTCGCCAGCGAATTGTCCGTCTCTTCCAACGCGCGGAGAACTGTGTCTTCATAGGATGCCAAAGCTTCTTCGGTTGCGGCACTTGAGCCTCTGACGCGCCCCCGTGCTCTGCCTAAATCAAACGCGGACCACGACAATCCGGGCGATGCGGACCAGGCGCGCGAGTCTCCCGTAAAAAACAGGCTTCCGCGGCCCGCCAGGAAACCAACAAATCCGGAAACGCTGACTTGCGGAAAGAGACTGGCGACAGCGACGCCTTGGCGCTCTGTCGCTGCCGCGAGCCTGCGCTCCGCTGAACGCACATCGGGTCGGCGCTGCAGCAACTCACCGGGATCGCCGATGGGAAGAGTTTTTGCGATTGGCGGGTAGTTGCGCGGGGCGAGATCGGCATTGAGCTCGCCGGGCCGCGTACCGGTAAGCACGGCCACGTGGTATCCAGCACTGGTTACTTGGTATTCGATGGCCGGAATCGTTGCTTCCGTTGCCGCGACGCGCGCCGCAGCGCTGGCCACGTCCTGCTCTTCTCCCACACCGGCGTCACGACGGAGTTGTGTCAGGCGAAGCGTTTCGCGTTGGTTGGTAAGACTGCGTGCGGCGACGGCAAGACGCCACTGCGCTCCGCGCAGCTCGAAATAATTACGCGCGAGTTCGGAGACGACGCTGACCTGCACATCGTGAAGATCTGCTTCCACGGCCTGGTTATCAGCTCGCGCGGCCAAGACGCCGTGACGGACCCTTCCGAAGAGATCAGCTTCCCAAGTTGCGTCGAAGCCCGACTGAAAAGTGTTGATCGTGCGGCGTTCATCGCCGAAGCCGGGAATCTCCTGTTTGCTGTATTGGTAGGACGCCTCGACAGGCACGGTCGGTACGCGATCGAGTTTTCTTTCATCAAAGATAGCGCGGGATTCGGCCAGCCTGGCGCGCGCGATGCGGATACTGTTGTTGGAACGAAGCGTGCGCTCGACCAGGGAATCAAGAATGGGATCTTCAAATTGCTTCCACCAACGGGAGTCGAATGGCGCCTCGCTGACCAGATTCCGGTCCACGGAGTGATACTGCACTGCGGCGGGCTGTGGAGCTTTATAGTGAGGGCCAACGGCGCAGCCGTTTGCCAAAAACAGCGCAAATGGCATCGCAAGAATTCGGGGTAAGCGCAAGCGCATCGAATTACGCCTCCACCGAAGTCGCGGCGGGAAGCTTCGCGGATGCCGCGGATTTCTTATTCTCGCGTCCTTCGGCCAACCTCTGAATGACCACGTAGAAGACGGGAGTCAATACCAGACCGAAAGCGGTAACTCCCAGCATCCCGAAGAACACTGCAACTCCGATGGCTTGGCGCATTTCGGAGCCTGCTCCGGAAGAGAGGACGAGAGGAATTACGCCCATCGTGAATGCGAGCGACGTCATCAAGATGGGGCGCAAGCGCAGACGGCAAGCTTCGAGCACCGCATCGACTCTGTTCATGCCCTCTTGCAGCTGCTTTTCGCGCGCAAATTCCACGATAAGGATGGCGTTTTTGCACGCGAGTCCGACGAGCACGATCAAGCTGATCTGGGTGAATACATTATTGTCACCATGCAGCAGCCAAACGCCTGCGATGGCGGAAAACAGAGTCATAGGAACAATCAAAATAATGACGAGTGGAAGTGACCAGCTTTCGTATTGAGCGGCGAGCACGAGGTAGACGAGAAAAACAGACAGCGGGAAGATGTAGACCATTGTGTTGCCCGCCAGAATGTTCTGGTAAGTGAGTTCGGTCCACTCGAACTTCATTCCGTTCGGCAATTGGTCATTCAAGACCCGGTGCAGCCGCGCCATTTATTTCCGCCGCGGGAAATCCGTTGTAGTGCATGACGCGGTCCGGTCCGTAGATCGGCCGAACGTTTACAACAGAGCCGAGAGGGATCATTTCTCCTGCGGTGTTTCTTGTTCTGAGATGGCTGATGTCTTCGGGCTGCAGGCGGTAAGGCGATTCGGCCTGCACATTTACCTGGTAGGTTCGACCGAAGCGGTTGAAATCGTTCACGTAAAGCGAGCCGAGGTACACCTGCATGGTGTCGAAGACGTCGTTCAGAGGAATTCCGTAAGTCTTGGCTTTTTCGCGATCCACGTGGGAATCGATTTGCGGAACGTTCACGTCGAAGCTGGAGAACAATCCAGCTAGCTCTTTCGTTTGATAACCCTTGTGGATTGCGGAAGTTGTTTCCTTATACAGGGAATCCAATCCCAGGCCAGACCTGTCTTCGACGTAAAGTTTGAAACCTCCTATGGTGCCCAAGCCTTGCACTGGCGGCGGGGGGAAAATGGCGATAAACGCTTCCTGAATCGCGCTGTATTCTTTATTTAGATCGGCGGCAATCGCGTTCGCGGAGAGTTCGCGCGACTTCCGCTCTTCAGAAGGTTTTAGCGTGGCGAAAACGATTCCGGAGTTCGGACTGTTCGTGAATCCATTGATGGACAAACCGGGGAACGCGACGGCGCTCTGCACGCCCGGATGCTTCATTGCGACGTCCGACATTCTGCGGATTACGTCTTCAGTACGATCGAGGGTCGCGCCGTTTGGTAGCTGAGCAAACGAAACGAGATAGCCTTTGTCCTGGGTGGGAACGAAACCCGTTGGCACGCGCGAGAAACCGAAAATAGTCAGGCCAATCAACCCGGCGTAAACCATAAGAGCAATGGCGCTTGAACGCAACGTGTGTGTGACAAGTTTTCCGTAACCTCTGGAAGCGCGGCCAAAGAAGCGGTTAAAAAGATTGAAGAACCAGCCAAACACAAAATCGATGCCACGCGTGAAACGATCTTTTTTTGCGCCGTGTGGCTTCAGCAGGAGCGCCGCCAGGGCCGGACTCAGCGTGAGCGAGTTGAACGCTGAAATTATTGTCGAGATGGCAATGGTCAGCGCGAACTGTTTGTAGAACTGGCCCGAGAGCCCGACGATGAATGCAGTGGGAATAAACACCGCCGACAAGACGAGTGCAATTGCCACGATGGGGCCACTGACCTCTTGCATTGCGCGGCGCGTGGCTTCATGCGGTTCGTAGCCCAGCTCAATATTTCGTTCCACGTTTTCGACGACCACGATCGCGTCGTCCACCACAATGCCAATCGCGAGAACCAGGCCGAACAGCGACAAGGTATTCAGGGAAAAACCGAGCAACAGCATGATGGAAAAAGTTCCAACGAGGGAAACCGGAAGCGCGAGCAGCGGAATGATGGACGCGCGCCACGTTTGCAGGAAGACCAGTACCACGATGACGACCAGGATAAGCGCTTCGACAAAAGTATGTCCTACTGCCTGAATGGACTCGCGTACAAAAACCGTGGGGTCGTAAACAATGCTGTAGTCGACGCCTTCCGGAAAGCTTTTCTTCAGGCGTTCCATGGTTTCGCGGACTTGTGTTGATGTTTCGAGCGCGTTTGAGCCGGGGCGCTGCGAAATGGGCAAAGCTGCGGCCGATTTGTTGTTCAGCAAGCTACGCAGTGCATACGTGCTGGAGCCGAGTTCCACGCGGGCCAAATCGCGGATACGCGTGATCTGGCCATCTTTCGCGGCACGCACAATGATATTGCCGAATTCTTCTTCGGTCGTGAGGCGACCCTGCGTGTTCACGAGCAGTTGAAAGGCCGTGCTCCCCGTATTCGTAGGCGGAGCGCCAAGTACACCTGCTGCGACTTGCACGTTTTGTTCGCGAATCGCCTGGACCACATCTGTCGCCGTCAAGTTATGCGAGGCGAGTTTGTTGGGGTTGAGCCACACGCGCATGCTGAAATCTCCCGCGCCGAAGACCTGTACATTGCCGACACCGGGGAGGCGGCCTAACTCGTCCTTCACCTGGAGGATGGCCAGATTCGCCAGGTACAGCATGTCGTAGCGATTGTCTGGAGACTCCAAGTGCACAACCAT
>QHYO01000125.1 GCA_003224135.1 Acidobacteriota bacterium
TGGCCGACATCGTCCTGCTCGTCTGGCTGGCTGGCGTCTTTGTTTTTCTGGTGAGATTCGCAGTCGGTCTCGCTCGTCTTGCGTGGGCATCCAGGCGCGCCAAACCGCTTCCGGAAAGCCAGCGGCTTCTTTTTCTGTCAGAAATTTCCCGATCGCTGAGCATCGCGCGCCGCATAAAGATTCTCCAGTGCGCCCATCCGCTCGCGATGCCGCTCACTTGGGGAATTTTCCGCCCGCTGGTGATCCTTCCTTCAATCGCCTCGGAATGGCCTAAGAGTCGGCTGCACATGGTGCTGCATCACGAGTTCGCCCACATCGCTCGTCACGACTGGTGTTTGCAGATCTGCGCCGAACTAGCGCGCAGCATTTATTGGTTTCATCCCCTGGTTGGCATAGCGGCGCGACGCTTGCGGCACGAAGGTGAACGCGCCTGCGACGACTCGGTTCTGAATTCCGGCGTCGAACCCATCGAATACGCCAACTTACTACTCGATCTCGCAAGGACCCTGGAAAACTCTGCACGCAGTTGGTCTGAAGCGCTTTGCATCGCACGGCCAACCACTCTTGAAAGGAGATTTACGGCAATGCTTAATCCATCGATCAAACGCACCCAGGTATCGCGCAGAACCGGTCTGTTCACGGCATTCTTCGCTCTATGCCTCCTGCTCCCGCTTGCGGCTTTGCGGCTTCCCGCGCAAAATCTCTCAGGCACCTTTGCGGGAACAATTCAGGATCCCAGCGGTTCAGGCGTAAAGAATGCAACAGTCATCTTGAACAGCCACAAATCGAACACCATCGTCATGACCGCGTCAGACGAAAACGGAAATTACAGTTTCAAATCCTTACCCGCCGGTGAGTATGAAATGAAAGTCGTGAAGCGCGGTTTCGAACCGTATCGGGCACAACCGGTCACGCTGGAGTCCGGCCGCGATCTCTCGCAAAACCTCACGCTGGAAGTCGCTGCGGTCATGGAAGAAGTGGATGTTGTTCCAGCGGGAACATCCAAGCCTCTGCCTGAAACCGGCGGAAAGCCGTCCCGAATGCGCCTCGGCGGAGAACTCCAAGCTACAAAACTTCTCAACAAGGTAATGCCGGTTTATCCCGACGCCGCCAGGACCGCCGGCACGCAGGGCACCGTGATTCTTCATGCCGTCATTGGAATCGACGGCAAGCCGTTGTCCCTTCGCGTCATGAACAGCCAGGCTGATCCCGACCTTGCTCGTTCTGCCGTCGAATCCGTCAGCCAATGGCGCTATCGTCCAACCCTGCTCAATGGAGAACCCATCGAAGTCGATACCACAATCATGGTGAATTTCTCACTCGCGCCCTGAGCACTTATTCCCTCTCGCCATTCGATCTCAGAGTATGAGAGCGAGTGTTGTTCACCCGACGACTTGGACATTTTCCTGAGGCCTTCGTCCGCCTCGGACTCCGCCTGATCAATCGATCGTTTCCTCATGGCCGAAAAAACAATTGATTCCACTACGCGAATCTCGCGAATCTTTTGTACGGGCGCAGCCCGCTGCGCCCCAGTTTTACTGGGACATACGAGATGAGATTTTTTTCTACGCCTTCCGCTTTTAGATCTTCTAACTTCTTGAGCAATTAACGCTCAAGTGCTATGGTAACTCCGAAGTTACGACCTGGGAAAAATTCATGCTGCGCAGACTTCACGCACCCGTCCTTCTGAACACATTCTTCGCTCTCGGCCTGTCACTCACCCCCTCCGCAGCTAGGCAAACCGTTTCCGAGCGTTTTGATCTTCGCGGGAAAGTGATCAATGCCGCCACGGGTGAGCCTGTCAGCGGGGCGCTCGTACAGGTATCCGACCAGGAATCTCTATTCACGCAATCCGACGGATCATTCGTCTTTACAAACTTGCCACGCGGCCAGGTCGCGCTCGCCGCCAGAAAGCCCGGATTTTTCAATGATCGGGAACTCGGCCATTCGAACCCCGGGATGTCTCCAATGACTCCTGTGCCTTTCGAAGGCGACGCAATCGTAAAGCTCACACCGGAAGGAATCATCTTCGGCCAGGTAAAGAACGAAAACGGTGAACCTATGGATGAGGTCGCAGTGCGCGCTGAGCGCTGGCAAGTCCTCGACGGCCGCAGGCAACTCCAGATTGCAACCGAGACCAGGACTGATGACGAAGGAAATTTTCGTCTCGCCGAACTGCGCCCGGGCAACTACTACCTTGCTTTTGTGCCTGTCGACGGCGGTATGAGAAATGACTTTAGGCGGAAGAAGCAGGGCGCGGAGGGCTACGGATTGCAGTTCTATCCGGGCTCGTCGGACGTTGCTGGCGCGATCGTACTTCAAGTTCGTCCCGGCACGCAGCTTCGCATGTCCCAAATGTTCGGCCGTCAACATCTGTTTGAAGTCGCTGGGATAGTGAGCGGTACCAAGCCGGAGGACCCATTTCAAATATCGTTTGTAAGTTCGTCAGGGGACGCGGTAATGAGAAACCTGCGCCTCAATCCCAAGACAGGACGATTTCAAANNNNCCGTCAACATCTGTTTGAAGTCGCTGGGATAGTGAGCGGTACCAAGCCGGAGGACCCATTTCAAATATCGTTTGTAAGTTCGTCAGGGGACGCGGTAATGAGAAACCTGCGCCTCAATCCCAAGACAGGACGATTTCAAATCACGGGTGTTCCTCCCGGCTCCTACATGCTCACCGCAACCTCCTTCCAGCGCGGAAGTGACGGGCAAGTTTCCTATTCGCAGCCGTTAACCGCGATGCTGCCGATTCATGTAAGTTCCGATTTGAGCGGTTTGGTTCTTAGCCTGGGTGCCGGAATTTCCGCAGCCGTTCAGCTGCGTGATGAAGTTCAGGGCAATGCAAGCCCAAACAATTTCCATCAGGTCGTTGTCCGCATGATCCCGAAAGAGTTTCCCCAGTACGCTCCGGCGATCAGCGTGCCTCCATCGCCGGACGCCTCAAGAGCGCCAGTGAGAATCGAAGGCCTTGCTCCCGGAACCTACTCAGTCGAGGCAACGTCAACGGGAGCCGGGTACATTGCCTCGTTGCGATGCGGCAGCGTCGACTTGCTGAAGGATGACCTGACGATTGCTCCAGGATCAGCGCCTCCTCCGATCGAAGTCATCTTGCGCAATGACAGCCCGCAACTGACCGTCGCCCTGGAAAATGGCATGGCTGCTGGCGTCGTGATTTATTCGCAGGAATATTCGCGGCGATCGCTAGCGGCACAAATCTACAACGGGACGATTTCGATTTCCGGGCCGAACCTCGCACCGGGAATTTACCAGGTATTCGCGGTGAACGACGTTTCGGAATTGGAATTCCGCAATCCGATCGCCGTCGAGCGATATTTGAAACACGCAAAGGTGGTTTCTCTACAGCCCGGGGACAACGCCAGCGTCCGCGTAATGATCCAGCAGTCAGCGGAGTCGCAACAATGACGGTATTGATTTTTGCGTTGATATTATTCCCCGCGTGCGCGAACGTGCCGCAGGCTCCAGCCGCTTATCCAATCGCCGGCGTCGTCGTTGACGCTGTCACAGGCGCTCCCGTGCCGCGTGTGGAACTATGGACTTTTGTTAAAAATGCGGAAATGAAGATCATCGCCGGTGAAGACGGACGATTTCGATTCACAGCATTGGAAGCTGGAAAGTATCCACTCTACGGGCAAGCACAAGGCTACGTTCAAGAGGGATACGATCAGCATGGAGCGTTCTTCACGGGAATTGTCGTTGGCGCTGGCCTCGACTCCGAGCACCTGGTGTTTCGGTTGCACCCTCAGGCTGTCATCCACGGCCGAATAACGGACGAGCACGGCGATGCCGTTCGCCATGCTTCTGTTCGACTGTTTGCGAGTTCCAATGCCAGAGGTATGCGAGCGCGTGGTGTCCAGCTGCAAACCCAAACGGATGACTTGGGAGAGTACCGTTTCGCTCACCTCCTTGCGGGCAAATATTACTTGGCGGTTCAAGCGCAACCCTGGTACGCGCAAGCCGGGCTCAAATGGCGAAACGCATCGATGCAGAACGGGTCTTCTTTCCGAAGAATTGAGGTGAAACTTGATCCTACTCTGGACGTCGTCTATCCGGTGACTTTCTACCCGGGCGTGCTCAATGAGCGCTCCGCAATTGAATTGAACGTAACTGCCGGCAGTCGCGAGGAAGCAAACATTCAGTTGCAAGCTGTCCCATCCGTGCACGTTATCCTCACGAATCTGCCGGTCGACGAGAAGGATGCGAATAATTTCGGAGTTGGTGCTAACCAAAAAATCTTTGGTTCGTTCGCTGCGGTCTTTCCTGCAGTTTCAGGCCAGATTTCACCGGGCGAATACGAAATTGCCGGTCTTCCCCCCGGTGAGATCACCTTCACGATCAACCAAGGCGCGAACCCACAGGAAGCCCGCATGTTCAGTGCGAATGTCTCCGAAGACAATACGCTCGATGTGGCCGCGTCAACGGCGGCTTTAGCCAATGTTTCTGGGCGTGTGATCCAGCAGTCGGGCAATGCAGATATGCAAGAAGCAGAATTGACGATTACTGGCGAAGACAATCGAACTGCCTCCACGAAGCTCCGAAAGGATGGCACGTTTTCTTTCGCGTCCGTGCAGGCCGGTACTTACAAACCGTATATTGCCCTTCCGCAAGGCGGTCAGTACGTGCAACAGGTCGCAGCATCCGGCGCAAAAGTCCATGGACGCCAAGTTACGCTCGATGGCAGTCGTGAAGCTCAACTCACCATTACTTTGGCGCGTGGAGTCGGCCAGCTGATGGGCACGGCGCAACTCGATGGAAAACCCAAAGCAGGCGCAATGGTCCTGTTAGTTCCGGAATCCGGCGAAAACATTGAGGACGATTCCCGGATGGATCAGAGCGACAGCGATGGAACGTTTGCCCTCAGGGAAATTCTTCCCGGCAAATACCGCCTAATGGCGATCGATGACGGTTGGGATCTGGAATGGGCTAATCCCGCTGTCTTGAAGCCATTCCGCGAAAATGCGCAAATCTTCGAAATCGTGCCTGACGGATCTACAAAAGCAACCGTCAACGTACAGCGCTCCACTAAAAACACTCCCCGCTGATCTCGCGCGTGAGACATCTACGCGCCGGTTTTTCTGCGATTTCCTTGCCCTTGCGTGCCTAGGTTTCGCTAGCGGAGTTTTTTTCGACTCCTCGCGTTCGAACCGCTCCGCTTAAATCGGCAAACGCCCATTCGCATCCCATTTCCCGATTGTCCCTGGAGCACTCTTTACCTTTCAACTGCCGGCTTTCGAGCGCCGATCCTTTTCTCTTTCCCTCGGTTGCCGTCAGCCTACCCCGATGCCATACTTTGTTTTCACGCGCAGCAAGGACGTTTGGCCGCTACCTGCTCGTCCGGATCGGCTGCGCTCACTGGGGGCTCTATGGCATTGCGTGATGGCTGGATCGAAAAACGAGAAACGGAATCTGCCGCGGCCAATGGCAATAAAAACATGTCGCAAATGCATCTGGCCCGCAAAGGCGTCATCACCGAAGAGATGACCTTTGTGGCCAAGCGCGAAAAAATCGATCCCGAACTCGTGCGCAGTGAAATCGCCCGTGGCCGCGCCATCATCCCCGCCAACATCCACCACCGCAACCTGGAACCGATGGGCATCGGCATTACGTTCAAGTGCAAGATCAACGCGAACATTGGAAACTCCGCGACCACCTCCAACATCGACGAAGAGCTAAAAAAGCTCCACCATTCCGTGCACTACGGAGCCGATACCGTGATGGATCTTTCCACCGGCGGCGAAATTCCCAAAATTCGCAAGGCCATCATTGAGGCCTCGCCCGTTCCTGTGGGAACTGTTCCTGTTTACGAAGCCATTTCCCGCGTGCGCCGTCCCGAAGACTTGACGATGGATTTAATGCTCGAAGTCATCGAAGAGCAAGCCGAACAAGGCGTGGACTATATGACCATCCACGCTGGCGTTCTGCGCCAGCACGTGCCGCTCGTCCGCAAACGCATCACCGGCATTGTGAGCCGCGGCGGCTCCCTGATGGCCCATTGGATGGAGCATCACAAACAGCAGAATTTCCTCTACGAGCGGTTCGACGAAATCTGCAAGATTTTCAAGAAGCACGATGTGAGTTTTTCACTTGGGGATGGACTGCGGCCGGGTTCGATTGCCGACGCGAGCGACGAAGCGCAATTCGCTGAACTGAAAGTCCTTGGCGAACTGACAAAAAAAGCCTGGGAGCACGATATCCAAGTCATGATTGAGGGCCCCGGCCACGTTCCCATGGACAAAATTAAGGAGCAGGTCGACAAGGAAATGGAGTGGTGCTACGAAGCGCCGTTCTACACCCTGGGCCCGCTTGTTACCGACATCGCTCCCGGGTACGACCACATCACCAGCGCGATTGGAGCCGCGATGATCGGCTGGCATGGCGCGTCGATGCTTTGCTACGTCACGCCGAAAGAGCATCTCGGCCTGCCGAATCCCGAAGACGTGAAACAGGGCGTGATCGCATACAAGATTGCCGCGCACGCCGCCGACGTTGCTCGCCACCGCCCCGGCGCCCGCGACCGTGATGACGCGCTAAGCTATGCGCGGTTCCTCTTCGATTGGAACAAACAATTTGAGCTTTCACTGGATCCCGAAACCGCTCGCGCCATGCACGACGAGTCGCTCCCCGACGATTTCTACAAGGAAGCGAAATTCTGCTCCATGTGCGGACCGAAGTTCTGCTCGATGAACATCACGCAGCTTGCCGAAGCCGAATCCGGCCAAGACCAGGCCGAACGCAAGCAAAAATTCGCCGACCTCCTAGTAAAGGTGCAAGGAGCGTAGCGATTAAAGGGCCGTTGATCTGACATGTTCAGCGCCGAACTTCTGATTCATTTGGGTCGCGGCATCGCATGGGTCGCCGAAAACTTTCCCGACAATCCGCGACTCGGGAAGAGGCTTCTGTTGGTCGGCGCCGCGTTAATTGGCGCATTCTGGTTTCTCGCTCTCTCGCCCCAATGGATGGATTCGACTTTCATCCTTCAAGTGCTGAGTCTTATCGTCGCAATTATCTGCATCGTCCTTGGTCTCTTGGTATTTTTTCGCCGCGCCGTCTGGGGCAATCAGGAAAAACGTGGTTCAGGCTTGCTAAGTCTGGACCTGAACCGCCCTCGGAACAATTTGGCTCCCGATTACGTACTTGAGAATGAGAGCACAAACGTCTTCCTGGAACCGTCACCTAAAGAAGATTGAGGTGTCGCATGATATCGTTTCTTTTTCTGATGCTTCTTTATTTTCTGCCGGCAATTCTCGGCAGAGACAAATCCGACGCCACAGGCATTTTTCTTCTGAATCTTTTTCTTGGCTGGACCCTAGTCGGATGGGTCGCGGCGTTTATCTGGGCGATCGCTTCCGACCGGCCACATTATGTGCGTTATGTGCCTGTGAGCGCAGGGCACTTCTGTTCGCAATGCGGCACGCTGGGACCCGCTGGTGCGCATTTCTGCGGCGCTTGCGGCAGATCCGTCTAGGAGCTGCGTTTCTCCCGGCCAGTGCTGCTCATCGCTTCCCGCAAAATATTTGAATAACCACTTCGACACCGGTCCGCGCAATGTCCCGTCTGTCCTCCATACTTGTCAGCAGTCAAGAAAATCGCGGTTCCTCCCATGCCCCTGCTGAAAGACCGAGCGCAGGAAGACCACCGCTGGACACTCCCTATGAAGGCTCTTGCGCGCAAATACGAAATTCTGGTCGTGGACGATTCGCCCGTCTACCACAAGCTCATCGAGCAGATCCTGTCTGGTGGCGTCTACTCGCTTTGGTTTGCATGCAGCGGCAGCGAAGCGCTCAAGTCTTACCATCAGAACTCGCCGGACATCGTGATCACAGACTGGATCATGCCCGATTTCTCTGGCCTGGAATTGTGCCAGCACATTCGAGCCGACAAAACTTCAGCCTACACTTACGTGATTTTGATGACCAGCAACACGGAGAAAGACGGAGTCGTAAAAGGACTCGAAGCAGGCGCCGACGATTATTTGGTGAAGCCGTTCGACTCCAACGAAATGCTC
>QHYO01000742.1 GCA_003224135.1 Acidobacteriota bacterium
TTCGCAGAATGCCGTCTGCGGCGGCGGGCGCTATGACGGGCTCGTGGAACTTCTCGGCGGCCCGCCGACAAAAGGAATAGGCTTCGCTATTGGCGAAGATCGCTTGATTCTTTCGCTGCAGGAAAGTGGAAAGGGCGCCGCGCCGCAGGGCCGCGACATCTATGTAGCCTGGATGGGTGAGCGCGCTTACGCAACGGCGGTGCGCGCTGCAAAGGATTTGCGCAACTCGGGATTTAGCGTCGAACTACCTCCGACAGAATTGAAATTCGGCAAAGCGCTAGAGCGCGCAGACAAGCTCGGCTCGCGTTACGCGCTGATCCTCGGTGATAATGAAGTCTCTGAAGGTTCGTGGACACTAAAGACCCTGGTAGACGGTACTCAGCAAAAGTTCACGGAACCGGAGTTGCTCGAATTCCTTAAACAGAGGAAATCCGGCAGCTAGCTGCAGATTTTCAACTGGCAGTAAAAACTTTGAGCCGTGCAGTTCGAGAAGGAAAGTGCACAGAATGAATTCTGTGCTTAGGAGTGATCTCTTGCTGGATTTTTTGGGCAATTTGAAACGCACACATTATTGCGGAGCACTTCGCGTATCGGACGCGGGCAAGCCCGCCGTTGTGCTCGGATGGGTTGCGCGGCGCCGCGATCTCGGCAATCTGCTGTTTCTCGATGTGCGTGACCGCACGGGCATCGTGCAGGTAGTGTTTAACAAAGAGACGCAGCCCGAAGCTCATGACAAAGCCGAACAGGCACGTAGCGAATTCGTTGTCGCGGTCGAAGGGAATGTCGTTCAGCGGCAAAAGGCAAATCCGGAGTTGGCCACTGGCGAAGTCGAGATGAACGCGACGAAGCTGCACATTCTGAACAATTCGAAGACGCCGCCGTTTCCCATTGAGGATCAGATCAACGCTGCGGAAGAGACGCGACTGCGCTTCCGGTATCTTGATCTGCGCCGTCCTAAACCGCACGCAAACCTGGCATTGCGCCACAAAATTATTCTCGAAATTCGCAAGACCATGGACGAAATGGGCTTCATCGAAGTCGAAACGCCGATGCTCACGCGTTCGACCCCCGAAGGCGCGCGCGATTACCTTGTTCCAAGCCGCGTGCATCAGGGGCAGTTTTATGCGCTGCCACAGTCGCCGCAAATCTTTAAACAGATTCTGATGATTGGCGGGCTCGACCGGTACTTCCAGATCGTCAAATGCTTTCGCGATGAGGATTTGCGTGCTGACCGCCAACCGGAATTCACGCAGCTCGACCTGGAGATGTCTTTTCCGCGCCAGGAAGATATTTTTCGCGTGATCGAGCAGGTGATGGTGCGCGCCTGCGCCGTGGCCGGAATCAAGGCCGAAGCGCCGTTTCCGCATATGCTGTACAAAGACGTGATTCGCAAGTATGGTAGCGACAAGCCGGATATGCGGTTTGGTATGGAGCTGTGCGAAGTCACATCATTTTTCCCGCCGGAGGCAAAAGAAAAACTTCAGATCGAAGGAAACGTGTTCGCCCTCGCCGCTCCCGGCGCAGCCGATTACTCTCGCAAACAGCTTGATGAGCTTACGGAAAAAGCGAAATCGCTCGGTGCGCGCGGAGCTTATTTCGTCAAAGTTGCCGCCGAAGAATTGAATTCTACGGTTGAGAAACTGATCGGTTCGGATAATGTCAAGAAATTGGCCGAAGCTTGCGGGGCCAAGGCTGGCGATTTGGTCGTCGCAATTGCTGCAAAAAAACAAATCAAGGGCACCGAGGCTGCTGCGCTCATTGCGGGACAATTGCGTTTGCAATTGGGTGAGGCTAGGGGAGTGATCGATAAGTCGCAATGGAAGTTTTTGTGGATCACCGGATTTCCGCTGTTTGAATGGAGCGACTCGGATAAAACTTGGGTCAGCGCCCAGCATCCGTTCACGGGAATCGTCGACGAGGATCTTGAGAAGCTCGAAACTGCGCCGTGGGAAGTGCGTTCAAAGGGCTATGACCTCGTTTTGAATGGCTACGAGCTTGGGTCGGGCAGCATTCGAATCCATCGACAGGACATTCAAGAGCGCCTTTTCAAGGCACTTGGCTTGAGCGAAGAGCAGCTGCGCAAGCGCTTCGGTTTTTTCCTGGACGCGCTGACCTACGGCACGCCGCCACATGGCGGGATTGCGCTTGGCATCGACCGCGTTGTGATGCTGCTTGCCGGGGAAAAATCGATCCGCGAAGTGATTGCTTTCGGAAAAACTACCGCTGCTCAGGACCTGATGGCTGAATCGCCGTCCGAGGTGGACAAAGTCCAGCTGGATCAGCTGGGGATCGCCCTCAAGGAACATAGCAAGGAATAGCAGAGAGCTCGATGAGCCGCATACGCATACTGCCGGAAGCTGTCGCCAACAAGATCGCAGCTGGCGAAGTTGTGGAGCGGCCCGCTTCGGTGGTGAAAGAACTGCTCGAGAACGCGCTGGATGCCGGAGCAAAGACGATTCGCATCGAGATTGAATCCGGCGGAAAGCGCATGATTCGCGTTATTGACGATGGTCATGGAATGACGCACGACGATGCATTACTTGCTTTCGAGCGCCACGCTACCAGCAAGCTTAAGACAGCCGACGACTTGCTATCGATCTCAACACTCGGATTTCGCGGAGAGGCGCTGCCTACGATCGCGGCCGTCTCGCGGCTTTTGCTTGAAACCCGCGACGCCGCTGAGGCTGAAGGTACGCGCGTAGAATTCGCAAACGGCAAGCTGCTCGGCGTGAAGCCCGCAGGTCTTCCCGCTGGAACGACCATCAGCGTCGCCGATCTCTTTTACTCCGTTCCGGCACGGCGCCAATTTCTGAAAGCGGATACCACCGAGCTTGGGCATATCGCCTCGCTCGTGACGCACTACGCGCTGGCAAATCCGGATAAACAATTTGTTCTTTCGACGCCCACGCAGACGATCATCGATTGTCCGCCTTCCGAAAAACTGGCTGACCGCGTGTATCAACTTTTCGGCCGGCAGGCGCTTGATGAACTGGTGGAGATTCCGCCTATCGCCGCTCCCTTTCGCTCAGCCATCACGGAGCAAGCGCTTGATCCGGAAGAAGAAAAGGCAACACTGACGATTTCCGGATTCACGTCGCGGCCGGAAGTTCAACGGCCAAATCGCAATGGCATCTACATTTTTGTGAACAAGCGGCTCGTTCGCGACCGCTTGATTCTGCATGCCATTCATGAGGCTTACCGCAATATTCATCCGCACGCGATCTTTCCCGCTACGCTACTGTTTCTTGAAATGCCTTACGACGAAGTGGATGTGAACGTACATCCCGCGAAAATCGAGGTGCGTTTCCGGCGGTCGCAGTTTGTCCACGACGCCACGCGAGACGCCATTCGGCAGGCGCTGATGAGCGCGCGACCGATCGCGAGCTTCGCGGTCGCCGCGGGCACCGCTGTAGGGGAACAAACCCAGGCCAATCCTTCGAGGTGGACAGGACATTCCTCGCTCGCTCCCGTCACGCCGGCTCCGTTAGGCGTTGGCGTACCCCGCGCAGTCATTCTTGCGATGGAAGAGATTGACCTCGGAAGCGGCGTTGGCTCCGACGGCGCCTTCGATCTCTCTTCTCGACCGGTGCAATTTTCGTTTCGAACCAGGCTCATCCTTGAGTGGCGGCGCCCCATCCACCCAGCTTCCAGTTCCCGCGGCTCCGAACTGGGTCGGGAATCTCGCTGGCGCAAATGGCGACGTACCTGCTTCGCTTCCGCATCCCGACCAGATTGCCGACCTCAAGCCGCTGGGCCAGGTCAGCTCCAGTTTTATTATCGCCGTAAATGGTCAGGGACTTTGGATTGTGGATCAGCACGTGGCGCACGAGCGGGTTTTGTTCGAACAGCACCTTGAAGCACGCCGCGCCGGAAAAGTGGAGTCGCAACGGATGCTGATGCCGATGGTGGTGGAGCTTTCGCCGCGACAGATTGTCATCTACGAAAAGATTGCCGAGGAACTCTCCGCAAACGGATTTGAAGTCGAACCGATGGGGCCGCGCAGTTTTGCAATTCAGTCCATGCCCGCTGGAATTATTTCCAGTGATGCTGAAAAACTGCTTACCGAAATTCTGGATGGAATCGAGAGCGAAAATGCAGCCATCTCCATCGAGACACTTCAGGCAAAAATTGCAGCGTCTACCGCGTGTCACGCCGCGATCAAAGTAAACATGCCTCTCGATCAAACCAAGATGGAATGGCTGCTCGGCGCATTGGCCAAGACAGATTGCCCGATGAGCTGCCCTCATGGGCGCCCGGTGGTGCTGCGCTATTCCGTCAAAGAAATCGAGCGCGCTTTTCATCGCATCTGAAGTATCACTCGATCGGCGGGGCAAACGAGTAGCGAGTGCTGCAAGAAGGCTGATAAACTCTTCGAGGCTTTTTCGAATTCAGTTGGAACGGATCACGGACAACAACTTTCTCTTTCGAGGATTTCGTGAGCGCATCGCAAAAAACAGGCGTTGTCTTTGGGCTGGCCAATAAGCGAAGTATTGCGTGGGCCATCGCGCAGAAATTACAGGAATCCGGCTGGCGTCTTGCCATTTGTTACCAGAATGAGCGTCTCGAGCAGGAGGCGAAAGATCTGATCGCCGACTTGCCCGGCGCGGAAGGTTTTATGTGCGATGTTTCTTCCGACGAGCAGATCGTGAAACTGTTCGAGGAGTTAAAAGGCAAGTACGGGACTCTCCAAGGCATCGTTCATAGTGTAGCGTTTGCACCGGCGGAAGAATTGAAGGGCGAATTTGTGAATACAACGCGCGAAGGATTTCGCATTGCGCACGACATCAGCGTGTATTCGCTGGTCGCTGTGTCGCGCGCGGCCGCCCCGTTGATGACGGAAGGCGGCGGCATCGTGACGCTTTCTTACTACGGTGCGGAGAAAGTAGTCCCGCGCTACAACGTAATGGGAGTCGCGAAAGCCGCTCTGGAGGCCAGTGTTCGCTACCTTGCGAACGATTTGGGACCGAAAGGGATTCGCGTCAACGCTATTTCGGCCGGACCGATCAAAACGCTTGCCGCCCGTGGAATCTCAAACCTAGGCGACATGCTCAAAGCTCATGCTGACCGCGCACCGCTGAAGCGCAACGTTGACCCTGCAGAGGTCGGTGGCACAGCAGCGTTTTTGTTGTCGAGTGCGGGATCTGGAATCACCGGCGAAACCATTTACGTGGATTGCGGCTACAACATCATGGGCTTTTGAAAAGCACTCCGCGATCATCACCGTACATGACCAAAAAACTCACCATTGCCATTGACGGACCAGCGGGATCCGGAAAAAGCAGCGTCGCGCGCCTAGTCGCCCAAAAACTCGGGTACGTTTATCTGGACAGCGGCGCGATGTATCGTGCGGTTGCGCTGAACGCGTTGCAAAATGGCGGCTTTGCATTGAGTTCGGAATCGGAGCTCGAGGCATTGGCGCGCGACTCGCGCATCGAACTTCGCCCTGTTCCGCTTTCCCTGCAGGATCCATGCATTCACAATCGTGTGCTGCTCGACGGTGTCGATGTCACACAGTCGATTCGTACAAATGAAGTCGCGCAAGCTGCGTCGCGAGTGGCGACGGTTGCCGGGGTTCGCAAGATACTTGTAGCGGAACAGCAACGCGCTGGAGCAGGCGGTGGTGTCGTGATGGAGGGGCGTGATATAGGGACGGTGGTCTTTCCGAATGCCGATCTGAAGATTTTTCTTGAAGCCACCCCGGAAGCGCGAGCGGAACGCCGTTGGAAAGAACATTTAGAAAAGGGCGAGCACCTCAAATTGGAGCAGGTTCTTGACGAGGTGCACACACGGGACAAGCGCGACACGGAGAGGCGAGTGTCTCCGCTCGTTCGCGCAGCCGACGCGGTTCTTGTAGACAACACCGCCATGGACGAGGAAGAGACGGCACGACTGATCGTGCTGCTGGCTCGCGATCGGGAAGCGAAGTTAGGCAAAGACACCGGAGTCGTCGCCTGACGCCGTAGAGCACCTGAAAGCGTGGCTCGCGCACCAAGCGGAAGCTAGCTCTCACTAAGTGCCTCAAAATAAAGCTGTAAACTCCGAAACTCGAATTATTTTTGGGTCATCGGCAATTTTCGCTTGACAGATTTTCTATTCTCGTTTACTTTGTCGTTACCTCAGTTGCAAGCTGCTGTTTCTCTGCAGTCCTTACTGAGC